>JAGGTX010000145.1 GCA_021163525.1 Caldifarciminota bacterium | reverse complement strand
GGAGTTTGCCCTGAAGGTGGAGTGGTAATTCTGATATTTCATCAAGGAAGATTGTACCTTTAGATGCCTCCTTTATCTTGCCTGGATAGTCCCTGACTGCACCTGTGAAGGAACCCTTCCTGTAACCAAACAGTTCACCCTCAATAAGGTTTTCAGGTATTGCAGCGCAGTTTACTGCAACAAATGGGAAGGGTGCCCTTTTTGAGTTGTAGTGTATTGCCCTTGCAATTAGTTCTTTTCCGGTTCCGCTCTCGCCTGTGATAAGGACAGGGCAGTCTGATGCAATGACCCTCCCTGTCTTCTCAAGAACATCCACAAGGGATGGAGAAGAACCCACAATCTGGCTGAAATCGTATTTCTCCCTTAAAGAGGATATTATGCTTCTGTGCATCTGTTTCATGTAGGTGATTCTTCTTGATTCCATGATAAGGTTGGATATTTCTCCAGTAATTGAGTCCACAAGGCTCAACTCCTTCTCCGTAAATAGACCAGCAAGTTTCCTGTTCTCAAGGTAAATGGCACCAACAACCCTGTTCTCGTGCTTCAGTGGAACACACAGAACGGACCTGAGTTTCAGGTCCTTAACACTGTCTATAACAGACCATTTTTTGTCGCTCATGGCATCTTCTATCAATACAGGCTCTCCTGAATGGAATACCTCTGTGGCTATTGTCCTGCTCACCCTTTCTGCAATTGGATTTCCTTCCCTTTCAATGGATGTGAGAAAACGCATATCAAGGTTTTCATCCACCAGCAGAATCACACCAAACTCTGCGTTGAGTTTTTCAATCATCCTTCTCAAAATAAGTTTCACAACATCCTCTTCATTTGAATCCATGCTCATGAGAGAAATCTCGTAGAGAAGTTGATACTTCCACTTTTCATTCTCAAGTTTTCTGAAGTTCTTTACACCCTTTCCAACAAGTCCCTTAACCTCATCAATCACAGGGTCTGATGGGATTGTATAAAGAATATTGAGCGCATCAGTTAATGGTTTCTCCTCCTTCTCTATTCTTAAAGGCTTGCTTGAAAAGAGAAGAACCTCTGTTCCAATTCTTATCCTGTCTCCCTCTTTAAGTTCCTTTTCCATCACCTTCTCCCCATTCACATATGTGCCATACTTTGAACCAAGGTCTTTCACAAAGTAACCCTCATCCTTTTTATATATAATGGCATGCTTCCTTGATGTATATACATTCTTTATAACAATGTCATTCTCCCTTGAGCGACCTATGGTCACCTGTTCCTCAACGGAATAGATATCTCCCTCCCTGTCAATCACATAAACCATTCCTACCCTCCATGTAGGATTTTATCCTTTCAATCCTCAACTGATTGTATATGCTCCACTCCTTCATGAGTGAATCCATTGCACCAAGAAGTATTTTGTTTCCCTGTTTATATTTTCCTTCCCTGATAAGCAGGACACCCTCCATATCCCCTGTGATTGTGCCAGAAGGAAACCTCTCTGCAAGATTTCTATATCCATTCCTGTCTCCCCTGTCAGAACATACTATGGCCTTCCAGAGAAGGGGAAGGGAAAAGTCTGGATACCCTTTGAGTGAAACCGTGAAGAGGGATTCAGCACGTTCAACATTGCATCCAAAGTACTCAATGATACCCCTTACTGCCATGGCAAAGTCTGTATTTGCATAGTTGAATTTATCCATGTTTTCCTTTGCTTCAATCCATCTTCCCTGGAGCAGGTGGAGAAGCTGGAGGAAATAAAAATCCCACTGGTCCGAGGTGATGGTGTAGGCCTTTTTTGCCAGTTCCTCGGCCTTCCCGTAATCCCCCTTCATCCCATAAATCCTTGCAAGCTCTGAATGCACCTTACCATACCTTGTATCAAGTTCCAGTGCCCTGTTATAAGCCTCTACAGCACCCTGTATGTCCCCATTCCTCTCCTTGAGAAATCCAAGCAGGTAATAAAAGGTGGATTTCATATATCTGTCAGGAAACTCTTCATTCAAGGTTGACTGCACAATCTTTATCCCATTCTCACCATCTGTGCTGAATGCCTGTTTCAGTAGATTCCAGAGGTGTTTTCTCATATCAAGATTCCTCAGGGCATAAGATGCATCAAACCCTTTTTCTCCAAGAATGTTCCCCTTAAAATCAAGATTCGTTAGACCCGTGTTTGTCTCCACCTCAATGGTTCTGTCCTTTATTGATAAACCGAATGGTTTACCAGAACCTGGAAGCACAGTGTAAAATATCAGGCCATACTCCTCTATCTGCGTTCTCCCTGTCCATAGAGGAGATTGTCCCCTGAACCCTTTTCCAGAAAGGGCAAAGACCACTGGTTTGAATCCAAGTTGATTGTTGACCCCCGCGAGAACAATGTCCTTCACCCCATCCCCATCAACATCAACAAGTTTTCTCTCCAGAACCCACCCCGCATTCCAGAAATAGGCCTCAACAGAGGTGTTTCCAGGTGTATATTCTGATATAAGATAGGGAAACCAGTAACGTGCGGACATCTCAATAATAAATCTCCTGTTCCCTTTACTCCTTAATGGAAGAATGTGTATGATATCCCTACCACGGGATGACCCGTAAATATTATCCTGTGGGGGGATGAATTTCCATATCAGTTTCCCCTTTCCATTGAAACAATAAACACCACCTGGTGCATCATTAAATGGGTCGTATCTGGTTCCAATGATTATCTCTCGCTTTCTATCGCCTGTGACATCAGCAAGAACTACTGGAATGATGCTATTCTGGGTATGTATCTTTGTAAGCCTTCTTCCAAGAATATTGTAAACCGCAATTTCATGACCACTTATCTTCTCCACCCTCACAGGCCTATTTGAAGCAAATCCAAAGGTCAGGAGAACAAGCATAAGGAATAAAAAAAGGGCGGTTGAAACCCTCACAACCTGCCTTCTTCTCCTTGACATGGGGAGTGATATTCTCCTTATATTCTCTGCATTGAGTAAATCCAGTTTTATTTCCTCACAGGTGGCATACCTGTAGTTTCTGTCCTTGAGCAGGCATTTCAGGATAATCCCTGTATAGACCCTTGGTATCCTTGCCCTTTTAAGTGGTTCAGAAGGTGGTGGTTCATTCAATATTGCAAACAGGGTTGAAGGAACATTATTCCTCTGGAATGGAGAACTCCCTGTCAGCATCTCGTAAAAAACACAACCCAGTGAGAATATATCACTGCGCTCATCCCCCTGTTCCCCATTGATCTGTTCAGGTGAAAGATACGCAGGTGTTCCTATGATTCCACCAGTTTCAGTCACTGTCCTATCTATGAATCGTGCTATGCCAAAGTCTGTAATCTTTATCCTTCCATCTTTGAGAACAAATATATTTTCTGGCTTTAGGTCCCTGTGAGCAATACCCCTGGAATGGGCGAAGGAGATGGCATCAAGAATCTGGACAAACATCTCAATGGCACTATCCAGTGGTAAAGCACCATCCTGAAGAACATCCCTCAATGTCTTTCCTTCCAGATACTCCATAAGGATGTATGGCTGCTCCCTGAAAATGCCCGTCTCAATAACCTCAACTATGCCAGGATGATTTAGCATTGTATAAATGTGGAATTCCCTATCTGTGACATCAATTGTTACAGTGGGTCTCAGATGCTTCAATGCATAGTAACCATTGAGTTCTTTATCATAAACCCTGTAAACAATACCAGTGGAGCCTCTCCCAACCTCCTCAATTATCTCAAACCTTTCCATAGAAATTATTATATTTATTTTATCACGGGGGTCAAGGTAGGTGTGACATTTTATGTCATATTGTCCAGTATATTGACACACTTATGTCACAAGTTGATTTTGTTTATACTGATTTTCAATGGATTATATTCATTTTTTCAGGAACAAAAATTGAATAACATATTAAAAAGGAGGAACTATGTTTTTACCACTTTTCTTTCTGTTTTCCCAGAGTGTTTTATGGGAGATGCAGGTTGGTGGTCCTGCTGATGATGGTTATCGATGTCTCCTTGTCTCACATGACGGTTACATCTATGCTGCTGGCCTCACCCATTCATACACCACATACTATGACATCTACCTGATAAAAATCACACCTGATGGTGATACGGTATTTACACGAAGTTTTGGGGAAGATATGAATAAAGAGTATGCAAATGCAATACTTGAAATGCCAGATGGTGATTTAATCCTTGGAGGAAAAGGAGGGAACCCCACACAATTCTTCATAATGCGGGTTTCTCCCAATGGTGATTCACTTTGGGCAAAGGGGGTCG
>JAGGTX010000144.1 GCA_021163525.1 Caldifarciminota bacterium | reverse complement strand
TCCAAGAAGATTGAGATACTTCTCCCTTGTGGGGCCAACACCCTTCACATATTTAACCGGAGAATCAACAGGATTAAAATCCATGAATAAAAAATACCACAATAAACCAATAAATCAAGCACTCCCACTCCCAGCCACCACCTAAATTTATAAATTGAGCCTCCGTCCCTTACTGGGTCAGTCGGAAGTCAAAGTACATGGTCACCCAGACAGCAACAGGTTTATCCCTCTGCATCGCCGGGTGAAACTTCAGATGTTTGTAGGCCTTCTTTGCTGCCTCATCAAGGGCAGGATAAACACCCTTTATCACCTTTACCTTTCTCACATTTCCTTCTTTATCAACCCAGAGTTTAAGCAATACCCTTCCTTCAATCCCGAGTTTTCTTGCAATTTCTGGGTACTCCACCATATTTTTTACCTGCTCAAGATTTATGGGCTCAGGTGCCTTATCATACGGAACAAAATCTGGTGGAGGGAGGTCAACATCGGCTTCCTTTTCAAATCCTGTAAAGTTTGTCTTCTCTATTGTCTCCTGCTGAACCTCCTCATCAGACTGTGCAGCCACAGGCAGTTTGGGCTTTGGTGGTGGAGGTGGCTCAACGATGTTCTTCAACTGGGGTGGAAGCTTCTCAACCTTCACAGTGGGTGTGAAATTGGGCTTATACGCCTTCACCTCTGTTTTGGGAACAAGGAGAAAGGCAAGGATAAAGCCCACAAGGGTTATAAGAACACCCACCCTTAGATGTATTGGATAAAACTCCTTTATATCCATTCTATCACCCCCTCTTCTTTTCTGCGGCAAGGGAAACCTTTAATACATCAGCACTTACAAGTCGGTCAAAAACCGCCTCAACATCCCTGTATTTTGCTCCCCTGTCGCATTGAATAGAAATAATGATGTCAGGGTTTATCTGTTTCTTTTTCTGCATAATGGGTGTAACTCTCTCTATTGGCACAAAGGCGTCATCAATGGAGATAAGACCATCTTCACTTATCCATATATGCACAAGGTTCTTTGAAGGTATCTTCTTTGCTGCCTCTGCCTTTGGAAGAATAATCTTCAAACCTGTCTCTGCCCTGAATGTTGTACTCACCATGAAGAAGATTATCAAAAGAAAGGCAATGTCTGATGTTGATGCTGATGGTATAACGGGTGCTTCACGTTCCCTGAATTTTATCTTCATAATCCACCTCTACTTGTTGGGCACAAGGCTTATTCTTTCAGCATTGGCAAGTCTCAATTTATCAAACACCGTTATCATGTATTCGTATTTGGCATCAGGGTCTGTTTTAATAGAGAAGATTAACTCTGGATTCTCAGCGAGCATCCTTCTCGCTGTGTTGGTGAGTTCTGCAAGGTCAACAGGCTCACCATTCACCCTCACATTCCCTTCCTTTGTAACAAACACCTTCGCAATGTTCTTTGACTTAACCTTGACCTCTTCACCCTTTTCTGGAAGCATAATCTGGAGACCCATCTCGTTGGAGAAAACGGTTGAAACCATGAAGAAGATTATGAGGAGGAAGGCTATATCTCCCATTGACGCCGTGGGTATTTCAGCCTTGGGTATACTCCTCTTTTTTAATCCTTTCATTTACGCCTCCATCAAAGTCTCTATTATAAGTGAAGCAGCCTCCTCCATTGACCTTGCATAAGCATTCACCTTTTGTGAGAAGTATGTATGTGCAGCTGCTGTGGGAACAGCAACAATAAGACCAAACTGAGTGGTAATAAGGGCCTCGGATATACCTGATGCCACGAGTGTTGGTTCAACAGTCCCAGCAAGTGCAATGGCGTTGAATGCACGAATCATTCCTGAAACAGTTCCAAGGAATCCCAACATTGGGGAGAGTGTTGTAACTGCAGAAAGAACAGCCATACCTCTATCAAGGAATGCAAGTTCAGTTGTTGCTGCAGCGGATAAAGCCTCCTCAAGTATTGCCTTATCCTTACCTACCTCTTTATATTTTAAAAGGGTTGGTTCAAGAATCCTTGCAATAGGGCTCCTGCTTGCTTTACAGAACTTCAATGCAGCATCAACGCCTCCCTTCTTTAACTTTTTCACCACATTCTCCGTGAACTTCTTTGGGTCAACACCAGCCCTTGCAAATGTAATAAATCTCTCAATGATATAGGCTATGCCTATAACTGCAGCAATAAGAATTGGCCACATAAAGGGTCCACCATTAAGATACCACTCAATCAATCCGCGCATCATACCTCCTTTTGTTTGTTTTTACTTATTTTAATAACCAAAAAAACAATGTCAACCCTATCTTCTCAGCCAGGCGTAATAGATTCCACTGCCGAGAAGACCGAGGAACCCTGCAAGGAATATTGTCCACGCCTCAAAGGACTTCATCTGGAGCATCCCAATTATTAAGGGGAATAAATCCTCCGGGTCGGCGTGGGAAAGGAGCGTGCCAAAGTTGAAAATCCTGTAAATGTGAAGGATTGCTGCAATCAACAGAACAATGCCACCTATAACAGGGAACACCCATATCCCCTTTTTCCCAATCAAGATAAGTATCTTTTTGATTATTCCACCGTATATTAGAAGGGATATGGTTAATAGCAATGTCCCAAGAACAAATATCATTTCAAGGGGTATATTTATCCTCATGCCTCACCTCACTTTTTGTAAACAACCCTTCTGAAGTTAAGTGCACCAATCAAGGATAGTATTCCTGAAAGAAGGAATAAACCATACGCAATCCCGGCCTCTGTGATCCCCATCTTCAGTTTGCCTGCAACTATGCTTGAATATAACATTATCAGTGCAAAAACAAGTATACCAGAGGGTGCTACCATAATAAACTGCCATCCTGTGTTCTTTCTTAAAACCATTTCGTACCTCTTGGCTATCACTCCAAACAGAATAAAGGTTATCCATAGAAGAATGGCAGCTATTACCATAACAAGGCTGCTAACAAGACCAAGCTTAACAATCTCTGGTGGAAAGGCACTTTTTGAAAGTAGAATAAAAACCATATCACCCCTCCTTGATTAAGGTAAGCATTTCCTCTTTCATTTTTTCAGCCCTGGATGGACCTATAAGCATTCCAGCTGCTTTTTCAAAACCAACGATAAATTCCATCACCGTGTCCATGGTAAGGTTATCTTCCTTTATTTCAAGGTCTTCAAGTGTATTATTGAAAACATCCTCTGCAAAATCCCCAAGGTGTGAAATAGCAATTTCTTTGAGTTTTTGCAGAATATCTGGCGAGAGAAGGACAACCTCCTCTTTCATCTCTTCAATGGGTGGTGCTTCAACTACCTCTTCTTTTTCCCCTTTCACCTTCCCTGCAACCTCATAATAAATCCTCAAACCCTCTTCAAGGGAAAGTGAGTAAGGAAGCACCATACCATGTATTTCTTTTCCTTTAAATATAAGAAGAATATACTCATTTTTTCCGTTTATTGTGATGTATCTAAATGGGATTATTCCAAGTGCATTCAATGTCTGCTTTAACACAAGAGATACCCTCTGAAGGATTTCATCGGGTTTGTCCACATCACCAATCAAAACATTGTTAGGCCCAATAATGAAACAGACCCTGGCAGAGGTTTTTTCCTTTAAAAGATTGGCATCTATCATTTCTTTTCTCCACTGAGTTTCTCAATTACAGTGTGCACCCTGCGTTTTGCTTCATCACTTCCGAACTCCTTTATGGCCTCCTTCACTATAAAGTCAAGTAGCAACTTCATATATTTATTCACATCCTCCTTTGTAAGCCCCTTTGCGCCCTTTACATTCATTTTTAGCCCATCAACCACAAGTAATTCAGAAAACTTATTCTCCCTATCAAGTGCTAAAACAGCCCTGGAAACAAGCCCACTCCATTTTTCAGGGTCTGAACCCTTTGAGAATTCCTCAAGTAATAAACTGATCTGCCTTGCCTTGCCCCTGAAAACCCTTAATACAGCAGGGTCTCCTGCAATATCCTCTTCTTCAAGAATGGCCTTTATATCATCTATGGTCTTATCCTTTAATTCTTCAAGGATACAACCAAGATAGTTCTCCTGGAATCTAAAGATCACAATCTTATCCTTACCTTCTATCCTGACTTCTCTGTATGGATAATTATTGAATGACCTGGCAATTATATCTGAAGCAGAACCAATGAATGCAACAATCTCATCAATATTCCCCGGTGTAATACCACCACTATGGATGAGATTTCCATCTTCTGAATTAATGTATGCAAAACCTACAACACCCTCTATCTGGAGTAATTTCTTTAATCTCTCACCTTGCTCCATCTATTGCCTTCCATTTCTTTTTAACAATTATCTTTCCGAGAAGTTCTTCAGCCTTATTCTTCAACTCCTGAAGTGTAGAATTGAACCATTCCTTCAATCTATCCGGAGGAATATCCATCTCTTTATTTGTTACAAGAACATCGGTCCCTGCAATTGAGAGGTAACTGCTGAGCCCGCCTTCATCAAGTTTTTTCTTTATTATTTCAATCCATGGGCCTTCGCCAAACTCTTTGAGGAACACCTTAAGTTTCTGTGTTCCTTCCTTTATGATTCGCTCTTTCTCCTTGGGGTCATATATCAAACCCTCATTAAAAAGCCACACAATTGAACGCATGGCCTCTGATTT
>JAGGTX010000066.1 GCA_021163525.1 Caldifarciminota bacterium | reverse complement strand
TTCCCTGGACAATTGAGGGGGATAAGAAGGGTCTGGAGATGGGTAAAAGAATTGTGGAAGAACTTGATGGAAGATACTATATAATTCATGCAGAAGATAGACCACTGTACCATGCAGCATGTGTTATTGGTTCTAATCTTGTTTTGACCCTACTCAGCTATGCAGGAGAGATACTGAATGGGCTGGGAATAGAAAAATCAGAGGTTCTCACACTTGCTCGTTCTGTGATTGATAACATGGATAGTGAAGGGTTTGATAAGGCGAAGACAGGCCCTGTTGAAAGGGGGGACTGGGAGACCCTGAGAAATGACCTGATAGCATTAAAGAGGAAGTATCCCTATTTATTCCAGAGCCTTGCCAACCTCATCCTTCTCAACGCACACCTTGTTTCAAGGGAGAAGGGAAAGGAGTACGAGGAGAATGTTTTATCTATTATTTCTGATGTTAACAGCCTCAGGGGATAATAGGTTTTTTCCTGTGGATAGTGTGAAACCAGGGCTTGAAGGATATGGACTTACATCCTTTTATGGAACAAGGATTGATACCTTCACGGTTGAAGTGATAGATGTTCTCCATGGAGTAAATCCAGGTCATACAATAGTACTTGCAAAACTTGACGGAGAGATAATCAAGCATACGGGTGTTCTTGCAGGTATGAGTGGCTCACCAGTTTACATTAAGGGCAAACTACTTGGAGCAGTTGCGTACTCATGGACATTCTCTAAAGAGCCAATATGCGGTATAACACCAGCAGAAGAAATGCAGAATATGATATCCACATTTGGTAGTGTAAAAGGGATTGCTCCACTCAGGTCCCTTCTTGCTGTTTCCGGTATAGGTATAAATCCTTATGTTGACAGTATTGCAACGATGTTCAACCTTGAGGTGGTGCCAGCTGGAAGGGATACAGGTAAGGGAAGTTTAGTTCCTGGCGCTCCTGTTGGGATCGTGTTTGTGGATGGGGATGCTGTGATTGCTGTGATGGGAACCCTTACCTACACAGAGGGCAAAAGAATTTTTTCCTTTGGACACTCTGCCCTTCTTTCAGGTGGTGTTGAACTCCCCTTTGCAACGGGGAAGGTTACAGGTTTGCTTCCCTCAATCTATTCATCATTCAAGTTTATATCCCCCCTTAATGTTATTGGCACAACAGTATGGGATGGGGGAACCGGTGTGATTGCAGAGATAGGAAAAAAACCACAGTGGATTGAATTCACAATAGATGGAGGTTTTAAAAGGTTTCATTACAGGCTTGCAAATTATCCAACCATTATTCCTTATCTTACAAGTTCACTCACCTTTTCAGCCATTCCAGAGATACTCGGGGCAGATTTTGAAGGAACTGTAAAGGCAGACCTGAGTATATCCATGGAATTTGGAGGAAGGGAAGAGGTTTTAAAAAGAACCTATTATCTTGCGGGCAAAGGGCTTCACAGGGATATGACATTCTTTGCTTCAGGTATTCTCCGGGACATTTTAAATAATCCGTATGGTGGGTTAAAAATAAGGTCTATCAATTTGAAACTTACTCCAGGAAAGGGTGTGAATATCTTTACAGTGAAGGACATAATTCTCCCATCAGAGGAGTATTCACCAGATGAGAAATTCAGGGTGAAGGTGGTTCTGGGAAGATACAGGAAACCTGATACAACCATCACAATGGTGTTAAGGTCCCCTTCAATTGAGGGTGAATACTATGTGGATTGCCTGAATAGTGCAGACCTTTACAGGACAATGAAGGCAGAATCCTTTGAAAATCCTGAGAACATAAGGGAATATATTCATGTGTTAAAGGGCTTTCCCCCAAACAATATCCTTTCTCTCGTTGTGGTCTCCTCTGCTCAGACTGTATCAAAGAGTGGAATTGTTCTCCCCCCGAGCAAAAGGGTTGCCCTGTCCAGCCTTATTGAGAATGGTACAAGATTGGAGGAGAAGATTGAGAGGATTCTGAATGGGGAAATCAGGGGGATTGCAAAAAAGAAGATAGTGGTTAAAAGGAGGAAATAATGTTAATTCATCTAATTTCAATCGTGATGGTCATACAGGGTGATTCACTCTTCACAGGGAAGATAAATCAGGCTGAGATGTCCAGAGAGGGGATTTTTTCTGGGTATGTTATTGATAAGGTTTCAGGTGAACTCTCTGGTGAGGTTGCAAGTGATGCATCAGGTGAGTACATTGCCATTGATGGGGCTGTTTACTATAAGGGAAGAAAGATTATAGGTAAAGAGAACAGTTATGTCAGGCTGGAAAAATTCAAGGGTTATACCCTCGCCCTGTTTATACCTGACAGGCAGGTATACATTTTATCAGGTGGCAGGGTAAAGGACAGTCTTAAAATTGACCTTGAGGGTATCAATGACATATATAGATACGAAAATGACTTATTCCTGTTTGGTTCAGGAGAGATTTTTACATTCACACTGAGCGGAAGAACAGAGAAATTTGCACGATTTCCCGTGAAGAACATAACAGGCATAGAAAGGCAGAAGGGGAGATGGTATGTCTCAACTTCAGAACCAGGAAGAATTTATGAAAAGGTGGGTAAGGAATGGAGGGTGTTCTATGACCCCAATATTACTGAGGTAAATGCCTTTGCTTTTATTGGTGATACATTATTTGTTTCAGGTAATCAGGTTCAGGGAAATCAGCTTCAGGGAAGAGTTATTGCAATTTATGGAAATGAGGAGACAGAGATATATAAAGGGTCGGGTGTAATATCAGGTGCAGGAACATGGAGAGGTTTTGTGTGTGGTGATGCTGAGAATGGACAGATTGCAGTTTTCACAACAGATGGGTTTAAACTGATTCAGGATTTGCCAGAAAAGGAGATTGTTGATATACATGAGGAAGGCAGAAACATTGTCATATGCACTGGTAAGCCTGCAGGTGTCTATCACATGCTCAGGATAAAATCAAAAAAGGGTGAATACACCACAAGGGTGATTGATGGAGGATACGGTGTGAAGTGGGG
>JAGGTX010000183.1 GCA_021163525.1 Caldifarciminota bacterium | reverse complement strand
ACCAATGAAAACAGTCCTGTTCTATATTCACCACAGAGTAACTGGGTTCCACCTGGAATCACATATGAGACATACATCAAGGGAGATGGAGCCTTTAACTCATCAACTGCCTTTATTAATGGATGCTCATCGTCATCAATCAGTATTTTAAGGTCTTCAAACTTCATTGTTTTTGCAAGGAGATAGATGTATCTCTCCTTAATATCCTCATCCTCTTTAAGAAAATATGCCTTCCCGTACCAGAATAGAGCCTGATTGTAATCACCAAGTTTATAATATGAATCTCCAAGTTTCATGGCAGCATAAGGGTTTTGTGGCTCAAGAAAGATTTCTCTCCTGTATTCACCAGCAGCCCTGAAATAATCCCCTGATGCAAATAAGGAGTCTGCGAATGTAAAGACAATAAGAAGTATCAAAACACCTCCCTCTCTATTCTCTGTATGAATTTTTCTTTAACCATATTGTTGTGCATATTCGCAGCAATATAGGAACCAAAGATATCTCCAGCATAGAAGAATAGTGAAAGCCCTGCAAATATATATGCCCCGGGGTTTTTGTTCTCTCTGTAAAAGGAATAGGCAAAGTAGGATGTTGATGCAATCGTAAGAAGCGTGTATACCCCGTCTCCAACCCGTCCTGCATATATCCTTCCAAGTCCTGGTACAATTGCAGAAAGGAATGCACCTGCTACTGGCGATTTCATGCCTGGTGGTGAGATGTCTTTCATTCCAAGTTTTTTCAATCCTTCTCTGAATTTACCCTTCTGCAGGTCAATCAACCCTATCTTTTTATCCTTCCAGTATGTATAAACAGAGTCATATATTCCTGCCCTATAAAACAGGAATCCCATTGTCTCCTTATACAATGAATCTTTCCTTATTACTGTTCTCATCACATCAATGGCATTTCCGTAAAGCCCTTCGCGTGTGTAAAGATAGACAATCCTGTATCTGATAGAGTCTGCATCAGGTTTGTAATAAAGGAACCTTTTATACTCAGTTATTGCCCTGTAAGCATCCCCTTCCTTTTCAAGTATATATGCAAACCTCAAAATATCCTTTGGTTGCATAACAACTGCAAGAAGCAGCATCATCTGAACCTCCATACATCCTCTGGTTTTTCAAGTATCTTCATCCCCCGTCCAGGAACAAATCCTGCCCTGTAGTATGCTGGAACATACGAAAAAGAATATGGATGGCACCTTTCAAGCCTGTCAGCAGCCATTAGAATCCCCCAGAATGCTCCATACCTCTCTATGGCCATAAGGGCAAAATGGGAGCAGGTGGGTTCAAAATTGCACACATCCCCCTGTTGACCTGAGAGAAGTATCTGATATATCCTTATGGATAATTTCTCAATCTCCTTCAATGGTATGAATTCCTTTATCTCTTTTTTTTCAATATGGATTGAGGGCACGGGTTCAACAGGTTTTACCATAACGGCAAGCAGGAGAATCACCAACCCTTCACCTCCACATCCTTCGGTATTTTTATATGTTTCAGGGAATCTGGGAATGCATCAAGAAACCTCACATCTGTAAAGGTTACTTCCTCAGTCAGAATACCATTCTTTGTGTTAATCTGTGAATGGATCCTTGAAGGAAGGTGTAATCCTTTACCTTCTTTGTAATCGGAATAGGTTGTTTTACCAGCTTCCTTACCATCGTGAAGGATAATAATCTCAATCAGTTTGCCCTTTAAGTTTTTCAGCACAACCGTTCCACCTTTCTCTTTTCTCCAGTAGGAGAGGGTGGTGTCCCCATTTGATTTTTTCTTTAAGAATCTGAACCCATAGGTTGAGAGGTCAAACTCCTTCCCTGAACCAAGAAGGACTCTGGAGACAGGTAACTCCATAGGATTGAATTCAGAAAACAGGAATGCCTTTTTATCATCAGGATAATACAAGAGCAGGGTATCCCCCCTGAATGTAAAAATCTGATGCACAGGGTATTTCACCTCTATGTAGATGTGGTTTTCCTGGTCAATATAGATAATCCCGCTTATTGTATCCTTTTGCACAGAATTTGATATACTTATGTTTGCAAAAACTGCGGCTGAAAACATAAAAATTATCATAATTTTATCACCACCTTTTGTAAAAGTTTTTCTCAAAGGAATAGAGCGGCATCTCAAACCTGAACCTTTCACTTCCCAGCCCGATGTTTATCTCCCTGTAAAGATTGCCATCCAGCCTTGCCATACGAATATATATTTTAATCAAACCTCCATTTAATGCAACCTCAAATTTCTCCATATATTTTTTCTCTGTGATAAAATAATCCTCTAAATTGTCCATTTCATTGCTGCCCAGCATACCAGAGAACCACCTATGTGAGACCTCGTGTGCAATCCCATCCTCAAGCAGAAGTCTGTTTATAAATGGCAGGTTCTCAACATTTATAAGTAAATTGGGATGTTCCATTTTTTATATAATCCTTATCCAGCCTTCATCATTTTGGGATGCTGAAAACTTCTTTAGATACATTTATGTTGTAATATGCATACTGCTGGAAGTATGAAAGGAACAGAAGAATCATTTTACCTCCTTCCAGGAAAGTCCTTTGGTTAAGAATATTATAATCCCTGATGGAACAACAGTGATAAACAGTGATAGATGGTAAACCACTGCATAGGCAAAGGCAAGGTCCTTCTGAACCCCGCCAGAAACAAATGCAAGGGTTATGAAATAGTGAAAAGGACCTATGTCACCCGGGGATGATGGAATAGTTATACCAAGGGTGAAAAGGAACATGGCAAAGAGGGAAAGTGCCATGTCAGGTCTAATACCCATCCCTGGCATAAGCACATATAACTGAAGGAAGGTAAAAAACCAGACAAGCGCAGTCACTATGAATGCCCTTATCAAGACAGATGGAGAACAAATCACATCCAGTCCATGGGAAAACTTCTCCAGAGAAAGCATCACTTTACCAATCCATCCCCTGTAATATTTCTTTGTGAGTTTATCTCTGAACTGATGCATTATCAGTATGCCTCCGAGCACCACGAATAGAAGTATAAGTGAACCTATTGAGATTTTTTCTACAACAGGAACCCTGGCCTTCAATTCAGAGGGAAGGAAGACCCCAAGTAGTAGAATAAAGGCAAGGTCAAGGATTCTTTCAACCACAACGGTTCCAAATACAACACCTTTTGATATATCCCTTTCCTCACCAGCAACATAGGATTTTACAACCTCTCCAAGTTTGCCAGGAAGCAGATAATTCACCATGTAACCAACCAGTTCAATGGAAAAGAGATAAAGGGATGGGATTTTTTTATACGGTGATAGGAGCATAGCCCAGCGCACACCCCTAAGGAACATTGCAACAAATGTGAAGAAAACAGTCAGGACAAATCGGAGGGGATTCAGGGTCTTCAGATGTTCAAACACCTGTTCCCAGTCAAGCCCCCTTATGGTGAGGTATATAAAGAGACCGGATACAATGAGCCCAAAAACAATCCTTTTCCAGGTTACCTTCATGTAATGACTTTAAGGCAAAGATAAAAAAAGTCAATTCTCCGCTATGCCTCAAAAAATCTACACGAAATATAAACAAATGCCTCACCTTGGAATGTTTTTAAGAATTAAAAAACAGAAAAAATGAAGGGTTAAGCATGAAGAAATGGTATAAGGTGATATTGATAAACAGGGCAAAGGGCAAAGAAGCAGGGATTAGCCCCCTTACATCAGATGATAAAAAAACCTTGCACGTTTAGTTTATTTCCGTATATTATAAAAAAATATAACTGGAGGAAATAAATGAAGTTTATGGACTTTGTTGAAAGATATGGACAACTTGGAGTTATCCACAGCAGTGAGGTTGTGGGGCTTGTAGCAAGGCCTGATGTTTTCAGGGTTCAGTTGAATCAGTGGAAGGAGAAGGGATACCTTGTTCCCCTGAAAAGGGGTGTGTATCTGGTTT
>JAGGTX010000084.1 GCA_021163525.1 Caldifarciminota bacterium | reverse complement strand
TAGAGTCCAAGGCTGAAATTACCTATTCCACCTGATACAACAAAACTGAAGATTGTTGCTAGCACAACCGTTATCACGGGAATTGATGTTGAAAGCATGCCCACGCTTAAACCTTCAAGTATGTTCGTTGCATATCCCGTTGTTGATGCCTGTGCAATCTTCCTTGTTGGGCCGTATGTGTCAGATGTGAAGTACTCTGTTGAAAGGCCAATAATAAGACCTGCACTCAGTCCTATAACAAGTGCAGCCCATATGCTAAGATGGGTTGGGAGCATAAACTTGAGAACAAAGAAGGATGCTACCACTATGATGAGACTGCTACCCCAGACACCCCTTCTCAGTGCCTTGAGAAGGGCAAGTTGTTCAACCTTCTCCTCTGTCCTTACGAGAAATATTCCTATTATTGAAGCAACAACACCAATCCCTGCAAGCACCATTGGAACAAGAACACCCTTTATTCCCAGTTTTGCTGAAGCAGCAAGTGACATTGTAGCAACTATGGAATCAACATAGGATTCATATAAATCAGCACCCATGCCTGCAACATCACCCACATTATCTCCAACATTATCAGCAATCACAGCAGGATTCCTCGGGTCATCCTCTGGAATACCGGCCTCAACCTTTCCTACAAGGTCTGCACCCACATCAGCAGCCTTTGTGAATATTCCACCACCAACCCTTGCAAAGAGTGCCTGAGCAGATGCACCCATACCAAAGGAAAGCATGGTAAATGTTATTGCCTCAAGAAGTGCATTACCTGTAAGGTGTTCGTGAACTCCATAGAACCAGTGGAGTATCTTGAACCAGATTGAAAGGTCAAGGAGCCCAAGCCCCACCACCGTAAGACCCATCACAGCACCTGCTGAAAAGGCAACCCTCAATCCATCATTCAAACTCCTCCTCGCAGCATTTGCAGTTCTTGCGCTTGTCCTTGTTGCAATACTCATCCCAATAAATCCAGATAAACCTGAGAAGAAACCACCCGTGAGGAATGCAAATGGAACAAATATGGGCTGAAGATGAGCAAAGGCAAGGACTAAAAGAAGGACAAAGGCAACAGCAAAGAATATCGCAACAACACTATACTGTCTTTTAAGGTATGCAGAGGCACCTTCCCTGACTGCCTCTGCTATCTCCTTCATTCTATCTGTTCCTTCATCTTCCCTCAAGGCCCTTTTTGCCATATAAACAGCAAACAAAAGGGCAAGCACAGAACCTGCTGGTGCAAACCAGTAAAAACCGCTCATGTAACCTCCCTTTTTCTATTTTTTAAACATGGATAGATAAACATATTAAAATATTAGAATTTTTCAAGACCCTATAGCACCTTTATATTTATGTATCTTTTGGGATTTTCTCTGAAATCCTTAACAGTATTTTTCAACTCCTTTGTCAAATCAAGCAGTTCTTTATACAGGGCATCATCATAGATTAACTTTCCAAGAGTGCCTTCCTTTCTGTTCACTTTATCAAGGATTATCTTCAGGTCGGAGAGGGATTTATTCAGTTTTTTCAATGTGGTCTTCAATGTATCAGCATCATCTGAAGCAGAATTTATAAGATTCTTTATTGAACCCCTGTTTTCCTGAAGGATTAAATTTATACTCTCTACTGTTTTTTCTGCCTCAGCAAGGGTTATTTTACCTTTAACAACACCTCCCTTCAATATTTCAACAAGTTTCTGGAATTGGGAGGCAAGGGTTCCAACCTCAATTGTTGACATACCAAGGCTTGGCTTGCCCTGTATTATTTTATTTTTATCCCAAATTTTATCACTTCTTCCAGGATCAAGCACGATGGTCTTTGTCCCACTTATCATCGCAACATCCTGAATAGAAACCTCCACATCCTCCTTCAGAACAATATCTTTTTCTATCCAGAGTGTAACAAGAACACCATCACCTTCCATCTCTAAATTAATCACTTTACCCTTTTTTATACCAAACACCCTGACAGGGTCACCCAATCTCAATCCGCCCACATCATTGAAAAAGACCTTCACTACATATCCAGACCTTGCAACCCTGAACTCCTTGAGCCACAACTGGCCTACAAAGAAAACAGCAAGAACAATCACGATAAAAAGCCCAACCTTTATGTTCATTGATTTGTTGTTCATTTTTTCCTCCTTTTTATCTGAATACCAGTCTTGAAACAATAAAGTCAAACATCAGAAGGAGAACCATTGTAGAAACAACAGCCCTTGTTGTTGATTCACCAACCCCTTCTGCACCACCCTTCGTGTTCAACCCATGATAACAACCCATCAGTGCGATTATATACCCAAATGTGATGGCTTTTAAAAGACCTCCATAAAGCGTGATTGGCAGGTAGTTCAGTCTTACACCTCTGAAATACACTGAGGCTGCAACACCAAGCCCAAATCGCGCAAGCAAGAATCCACCAAGTACTGCAAAGACCTCTGAAACAATCGTGAGGATAGGAAGAATGATGACCCCTGAAATAATCCTTGGCACAACAAGGTGCTGTATGGGATTGATTGCCAGTGCCTCAAGTGCATCAATCTGCTCTGTAACCTTCATTGTTCCAATCTCTGCAGCAATGGCTGAAGAAACCCTGCCAGCAACCACAAGCCCTGTGAGTACTGGACCAAGTTCTATCATCTCTGCCTTTGCTACAGACATACCTATGTAAACAAGGGGCATAAAACTCTTTCCCTGATACCAGGCCGTATAAGCGGTAACCATGCCCGTAAAAATTGAGGTAAAAACCACAATAAAAAGGGATTCAAAACCCATGAAGTAAATCTGCTGTGTGATGAGATAAGGCTTTTTGAATATCCCAGGAAAGGCTATGATACTTTCCCAGATAAGCCTGAAAACACCACCTATGTAATCCAGTGCAAAAAGTATCTTTTCCTTTATATATTCCATAGGGATAGCATAAAGAGGTTTGTTGTTTTTGTCAATAAGTGAAAGATGATTTTTTAAGGTAAGCAAAAATCTCTCTGTAATATCATCCAAAAAATTATGGACTCACGAAGTCTGGCTTTGCCGGATCCGCACCTGGGCCAATGTTTTTATTCCCTGTATCTCAAATATTCTTTTCTTATATCCCTGTCAAATCCAAATGTCACTTTAATTGCATTTTTGGGGCATACATCCTGACAGGTGGTGCATAAAATGCACTCTGTTGAAAGGATTCTTTTGCCTTCGTTTTTGTATCTCAACAGTTCAATACCCATAGGGCAATTTTTTTCGCATAGACCACAATCAATACATTTACTGCTATCAATTGACATTTTCAATAATGAAAACCGGGATGTGAGCTTCTGGAACACTGGAACAGGACACACATATTTGCAGAATGCTCTATTATCTTTAAATAAAAATGCCAGAACAATTGCAACAACATAATAGGTAACATTTCCAATGGCAAGCCAGCGCACTGCTGTTGTCTCGTTATTAAAGAGGTCTTTTGTTCCAAGAAAGAACCAGAAATATGATACAATTCCCAATGAAAGAAGGAAATGGAGGTATCTAATAGCTCCCAAGTGCTTAATTCTTGCAGCAGGTTGTTTCCATGGTAAAAAGTCCAGTATCATTGCGGTCCAACAGGCCCAGGCACACCAGCCTCTTCCAAAGATAAGGGGCCCAACTATCTTTGCTATAAAATAATGCAGGGTGGCTCCTGCGAATACCCCTGAAAATAGATAGAAGAAGAAACCCTCAATCTGTATGTTTTCGTGCCGGATAAATCCAACATATCCCAGCAAATATATGCCTATCAGCAACTGAGT
>JAGGTX010000102.1 GCA_021163525.1 Caldifarciminota bacterium | reverse complement strand
TACATCCTTCTCTGTGCCTTCCAGTATTCTTTTCCCCTGGATTGAAACAGGGGACTCTGTTTACTACAGCTATGGATATCTTGATGTGAGTGCGATAAATGGACCAATCCCTCAACCTGGAAGTTATGGAAATATTCAGGGAGATGGGTATGGCTTCTTCATTGGAGCATATTTCCCGGAGTGGACACATATCCATATAGAGGGAACTAAGTATAAAATGGAGCAAAGAGAGAGGGGTTCCAGGAAACTATTTAATTCCATGAGAGCCCTTATCCCTCAACTTGAGATGAAGTAATTCTTGTGAGGGGGAGATGAAAATCTCCCCCTCTAAACTATGGTTGCAATCATTATTCTCCTTGTATTTTCTCAGATCAAAGGGATAGTGAAGGACGAAAGGGGAAAACCCCTTGAAAATGTTAATATTGTAGTGGTTGAAACAGGGATTGGAACTACCACAGATGAAAATGGTGAATATGTCATAAAAAATCTCCCTCAGGGTGATTACACCATCAAGGCAACCATTATTGGATATGCACCACAAACAAAGAGAATATCCCTTACAGCAAATCAGCCAATAAATGTTGATTTTGTGTTGAGAGTTTTACCCGTGAGGATAGAAGGAGTTACTGTAATGGCAAAATCTTATAATCCTTTTGGATATAATCTGAAAGGTTCCCAGATTGATGATAGCCCTGAAGACCTTGATATTCAAAGGGTACTCTCCTGCCTACCCGGGGTAGGAACTGTTGAGGACTATAGCGGACGGATTACAGTTCGGGGAGGAGACCCTGATGAGAATCTTACAGTTGTGGATAATGTAGAGATAAACTATCCAGTGCATTATTCATGGTTTGGAGGAGATGGAGGGAGTATTACTATCCTTCCTTCAGATATTATTGATAGAATATATTTTTATACAGGGAATTTCCCTGTAAGATTTGGAGATAAACTCTCTTCTGTTATTGATATAAAACTTAAAACAAAAAAAGAGTCAGTCTTTTCTCTTAATATAGGAACGGCTAATATAGGTATTGAATCCAAAAATTCCTCCTTTATCTTTTCATTCAGAAAAAGCAATTTAGGTCTTATGGAAAAGTTGTTAAACATGGGTTCTACCCAGATAAATTATCAAGATGCTTTTTTAAAAACATTTTTTCATAAAGGAGAGAAAGATACTTTCTTTTTTCTTTTTCTTTATACGGATGACTACCTCCATTTTGATGGTTCGTCCAGTGCTCCTGAATATGGATTAAATCTCCCAGAGGTTGAGGTAGATTGGATACAGACCCAAAATATAGAATCTTTTATCTGGAAGCATCATTTTACCTTTATAGAGAATTTCTCTGTTTCTCTCTCCAGAAAATTTATTCAATGGGAAGCGACCCAAAAGGGAAGAGGAAGTGTGAGAACGGTTGAGACCTGTATACCCTTAAAGATAGAGATGAGCCATAAAGGTTTCAGAGGAGGTTTTGATTATAGATATCTGAATCTTTCTCATCTCCTCTACATAGCACCCGACACAACCCCCACAAATGTTCCACTGCCGGGGGATACCTTTCAGAATTTTTCTACCACTTACAAATGTGCAGCATATATTGAAAAAAACTTCAAAATAAATAGGTTTGAGATACTGCCGGGTGTAAGGTGGGATTGGTTTGGAATAACGAGAAAAGGGGTTGTAGCACCCAGAATAAGTATTTCTGGAGGAATTTCCTCCAAAACAACCTTGTTTGGTGGTATTGGATGGTATTATCAATCTCCGAGATACGATTATCTCACGAGAAATAAAACTCTTGATTATGAATGTGCCATTCACTACTCAGCAGGAGCAGAATATCATCTTCAGGGGTATGATAAAGTTAAGTTTGAAATTTATAGAAAGGATTACCACAATTTGATTTCCCCTGTTTCGGACTCCGCAGATGAATTAGATAATTCAGGTAAGGGGGTATCAAAGGGTATAGAGATATATCTCGTAAAAGAGGTGTCCAAAAAACTTATTTTAAAATGCAGTTATTCTCTTTCAACCTCGAAAAGGATAGATAGATACGGAGAACACTTTTCGGATTGGGACCAGAGACATATTATTAATATAGTAGGAAGATGGGAATTATCTCCTTACTTATATTTTGATGCAAAATGGAGATTTGCTACAGGAAGACCCTATACCCCAATAATTGGGAGAGAACAACATCCAGTGACTGGTCAATGGCTTCCAATATACGGAGATATAAATTCAGCACGGTATCCTAACTATCACAGGCTTGATATTAAGATTGCCTGGCTGTTTTCTTTTCATCATATAAAAGGAGAATTATGGGTAAATCTGTGGAATGTCTATAATCATAAGAATATCCTTTCCTATACATACGATAATGATTATTGCACAAGGCGAGAGATTTACCAATTTTTGTTTTTACCCATTCTCGGAATAAAGATGGAGATTTAAGCAAAGAGGCTTTTGATAGCATGTTTTCCATTTTGGCTCTCAGAAAATGAGGATATAACAAAGAATAAATCCAAATTTTCAATTAAGGGAAAATTAAACATGTGAGGAGTAAATTTAAAGCATAGGAAAGGCTGAGTCAGGGATTTTTCCACTTTTCTGGTCTGGGATAAGTGAACTTTCATGTGATTTTTCCTATTTAAGGCGTAATTTTTCACCCTTTCATTACTTTTCTATGTAGGAATGAAAGTTTTTACCTTGTATAGATATATGCGTTCAATGCATTGTATCGTGAATAATAAAATGTATCAAAATAAGGGTAATTTTCTGTAAAGTTAGTTTTATATATTCTTTCATGTTTCCTTATTACCCCGCCAATATATAAACCTTATGGTCTTTAATCTGTATCTCTTCCAGTTAGAAGAAGCATAAACACGATTATACCCGGTTACACGAACCACCATGCCCAAAATCTCTCCCTTGCCTTTATTCCCTGTCCTTTTATAATCCTTGCTGAACTTCTTTATTATCCTGTGCTTTTCAACCATGGTTAACTCCTGGTTTCCTGTTTTCTTTCACTATTAAAAAGAGAGGCAACTTTTTATATTTCGTATAGATTTTTTTTGAGGCATAGCGCCCACTTGAATTTATCCTCTAAATCCTTACCATGTAATTATGGCTCGTAAAAATTTTATCCATGTTTATACTGGAGATGGAAAGGGCAAAACCACCGCCTCCATAGGGTTGGGGATAAGGGCACATGGTAGGGGCTTGAGGGTTTGCGTTTATCACTTCCTGAAGGCCCGGGACAGTGGAGAGGATATTGTTATGAAAAAACTTGGGATACCTGTTCATCATTACGGTATAGAGGGTTTCTTTAATCCCACAAATCCACCTGATAAATTGAAGGATATAATTAAACAGGGATTCAGAGATGCAATAAACACAATAAAATCAGGCGAATTTGACCTCGTTATACTTGATGAGGCAAACTACTGCTTTTATGCAGGCCTGACGCATGTGGATGATTTTATAAAGTCCATTGAAGATGCCCGATGCGAGATTATCTGCACGGGAAGGAATGCACCTGATGAACTGATTGAAAGGGCAGACCTTGTTACAGAGATGAAAGAGATTAAGCATTATTTTCAAAAGGGTATTCAGGAAAGGGAAGGGATAGAATACTGATTACTCCTTCATATACTCAAGCAGTTTCTTTCGCAAAAGGAGCCTTGCCCTGTGCGCCCTGACCTTCACAAGGGATTCAGATATACCCAGAATATGTGCTATTTCTTTTACCTTCATTCCCTCAATATCCCTTAAAACAAAGGATTCTTTCAATTCAACAGGGAGTTCAGAAATTGCCTTCTCAAGTGCGGTTTTCAATGCCCTTCTATCCATTGTATGGAACGGCTGGTCTGCATAACCATCAACAAGTTCCTCTATATTCTCTATTGGTATGTAAGGAGGTTCTCTCTTTCTCACGAGTGAACGTGCAACATTTATGGCAATCCTCACGAGCCAGACATCAAAACTATCCACTGATTTAAGCCTTCTTATCCCCTTGAACACCCTAATGAATGTATCCTGTAGTGCATCTTCTGCATCCTGAGGATTGCCCGTAATTCTCAACAGGATACCATAAAGTTTGTCAGAATACCCCCTCACAATCTTTTCAAAGGCAGGATAATCACCCCTTTTTGCCTTTAACAGGGTCTCTCTGTCAAGGGACATCAATCTCCATATTGTCAATCAACCTTGCACCACCAAGATAAACAGCAAGGAGAATCCTTGCCCTGTCATGGATTTCTTCAAGTTCCTCAAGTGTATCTGGATGGACTATTTTAATGTAATCTATTCTTGCCCTGTCAAAATTTTTTATAAAATCATTCACTGCCTCAATAATGGTCTTTGTATCCCTTATCCCGGCCTTCACCATGTCTTGTGCAAGTAGTAAAGACCTGAAGAGGCATGTGGCCTGCTCCCTCTCCACCGGGTCAAGATAGACATTCCTTGAACTCATGGCAAGGCCGTCCTTCTCCCTGATGATTTCACCTGCAACAATCTCCACATCAAGGTTCAAATCCCTGACCATCCTTTTAATTATAACAAGTTGTTGATAATCCTTCTCACCAAAAACTGCAACATGGGGTTTTACTATGTTAAACAGTTTCAGAACAACGGTTGTAACACCCTCAAAGTGGCCCGGACGGGACTTCCCGCACAGGATATTTGAAAGTTTCTCCACCCTCACCCTTGTTAAAAAATCCTCTGGATACATCTCTGAAGTAGATGGATAGAAAAGGGTATCACATCCCCTCTGTTCAAGGAGCCTCTCATCCCTTCTCACATCCCTTGGATACCTGTCATAATCCTCTCCAGGACCGAACTGTATAGGATTCACAAAAATACTCACAACACACACATCACCTTTCTTTTTTGCAATATCCACGAGGGAAAGATGGCCTTCGTGGAGATACCCCATTGTTGGAACAAAGGCTATTATCTTACCTTCCTTTCTGTATTCATCGGCAATGGACTTCATCTCATTCACATGTGTAACAATCCTCATTTTCCCTCCATGGAAAGAAAATTCAGGCCTGACTTAACATCTTTAATTTTTTCCACAAGAAGGTCAACCGCCTTTTCATCCCTGGGAAAATTGAACCTGTTTGAATTCACTATAAGGACAGGACCCTTCCTGTAATGGAGGAAAAAATCATTGTATGTCTCATTCAAAACCTTTATGTAATCAGGGTCAATATTCATCTCATACGGTCTTCCCCTCTTCTTTATCCTCTCAAGGAGAACATCTGTATCTGCCTGGAGATAGATAACAAGGT
>JAGGTX010000037.1 GCA_021163525.1 Caldifarciminota bacterium | reverse complement strand
CATATCAACAGGTTGAGAGTCGGGTAAAAAAATCCCTTCCCTCTGCTTCCCTATGGTCAATATAAGATTATCACCCTCTCCCAATTTCCAGTGTATTCCTCCTGTAACTCCATTCTTCATTGTATTCCTCCACTCATAGATTGTATCTGTTGAATCAGAAGGAAGGGTAATCCTGTATATTCCACTATCAGATGAAAAAAGGTATTCCCCTGTTATGTTCAACCTGTCATTCAGGGGGATTGAGAGGTTAAATCTCTCTCCCCTGCTTCTATTATTCACAACCATCTCGCCATTCAGATTCCTTTCATACTGCCTTCTCCTCTCAAAAAGGTAACCCATCCTGATATTCCTGAATGGGACTGCCGTGGTATTAAGCATAAAACCCCTACCTGCACCTGCCATTCTTCCTGTTTCCAGATTCACCATATTACTTGAGGGCATAAAATTAATATCAAGGTATGGACTGCGATAAAATCTGAGATTACCTGAATAAACCAATCTCACACCTCTCAGGGTTGTATCCATGTAAACCTTCCTAATCTGGTCAACCCTCAACTTATTACTGGTTGAAATAAAACTGAATGGGGCAAGATAAAAAGAGAGTTCACCACAGGTCTGGTCACTTCTCCTTGTTGATTTAAGAACTCTGGCATCCATTGTAAGGTTAAACCTTTTGCCACCTGTTATGAATACCTTCCCTTTTGCTCCATATTCCGTATATCCCCCACCTGCCAGACTGAATTCGCCACTGAAACCTGCATCCCTTGTTCTCTTTTCAAGAAATATGCTGGATGTATATCCTTTCACTGTATCATACACAGACTTACCCACTCCAACTTTATAGGTTACCCCTGAGGCCTTTCCCTTAATCCCTGCATTATGTTTTATTATCATACTCTTTCCACTAAACACACTATAATTGTAAAAGAAATGGCCTGAATTCAGCATTAAACTGGTCTGTTTCTCATCCCTCTCATATGTAAAGTTACCTGAAATCCTCAATGTTTTACCCAGAAAAACCTCTGAATGGAATCCAGCAACATCTCCTTCTTCCATTTCATTCCCTATTGTTACAAAACTATCATAGGCTGTTTTATAAAAACCAGACATGGAAAAAAATCCCGACTTCAGGTTTCCTGATAACCTCAATGCACTCCCTGAATCCTCCTTAGCATACTCCATTCTCCACTCTGCTGGTGATATACCTATTCTGGTTTCCAGTGAATAGGCGTTCCCATCCACCTCTGAAAATCCTATTCCAAACCACTCCACAGGTTGAAAAATGCCCCTCAATCCTGACATGGACATCTTCTCTTCCTGCTGGTATTCATACACCACCTTCATCCTTTCATCTTCCGACAATGGTTCTTTAAGCACAATTCGCCCGAGTGTATAATCAATGGTATAATCCTTACCCCGCTGGAGTTTTACCATGTCAAGTCCTTCACCTCTATAAATGACCTCTGTGTTTTTGAGAACAGGGGAATGGGATAGAAAAAATGGACCTGTTGTTCCATCCCCATTTATAATCTCCTTCCAGGCTATTCCAGAATGAAGGGAGTAAAAACCTTCAGCCCTGACAAATTTATGGTTATAAGAGCAATTCACTCCCCTTATTTTCTTGCTGTGAACAAGTAGATTATTGGGAGAGGTTTCAACATCCCCAACCTCCAGACTGAAACTGTTCCCATAAACCCTGAAATATACATCATCATTCTCCTTCCTTCTTGTTAAATACACGTGGCCATCAATACTAAATCCATTCCCGACATTTCCATCTATCTCCATCTTCAATCTATTCTCATGATAACTATAGGGATAGAAAAAGTATGGACTTACACCTGAAATCAAATACTTCCCCTGATACAGGTATTCATCATAACCTGTTATATTCACAAACGCACTATCACCCGCAAACAATAGCAGAAGAATCATTTTATCCTGTAGATGACAATCTTCTCTCCATCATAAACACCAAGCCAGCTTTTCTTCCCTTTTATTTTCTGGCCCGGCAATCTCTCTTTTATTCTGTATCCCTGATAAAGATATACCATCCTTCCATCGCATATTGCCTGGTATTTATCAACAACAGCAAAGGATGTACCATTTCTCAAGGTATATGACTGTATAAAATCTCCATCCTCTGAAAAAATCTTTAATTCATCTCCGTCAAGCACATATACAGTTCCACGCTGATATGCCAGTCCAGTGGGGCTTTTAAATATATCATCAAAAAACTCAACAACCCCATCTGTTGTATCATAGGAGAAACACTTCATTCCAGTTCTGTCAAAAAGATATATCCTTTCACCCACACACATACTCACAGGAGAAACCATTGCATCAAGGAAATAATCCTTCAAAAAATTGCCATCCCTGTCATAGGTCTTTACCAGTCGTCTGTCAGGTTCCAGCACATAAAGGACACCATCAGAATAATCAACACATACAGGATTTTTCACATCCCTCTCTTCACCACCAAATCCCGCAACAACTTCCCATCTTTTACCATCAAATTTTAATATCTCCCGGGCATGTAGAACAAAAATGCATCCATCCCCGAAAGTAAAATCCTTCACATCTCCTGCAAAGACAACCATCTCCTCCACAAGAAAAAGAAGAAGTATCACCATCTGTAACCCATACTTATATTATGATTTCCTCTTATTTCCTGTTTTGTGGTGAAGGCATAATTTATATACAGATGTTCACTTCTGACCCCGAGCCCAAAACATACATTCCACCTCCCACGAATATCATCCGATGCAGACTCAACACCTGCCCTCATGCTGAGGACACCATCAGGGTTCACCTCAATTCCAGCATGATATATGGGTTTATCCAGATTCAGGAATCTGTCAAAATCAAAGTGAACCCTGTAAATCCTGCTTATACCTCCTGATATAAGAACACCATTGTTAAAAACACCCACATTCTCCAGTATTCTGTAACCAGAATCAAATCGGAATTCAGGCAGAATTGTCTCCTTCAGCCCTGTATTCCACTTCATCCCTGTGTTAAGTCCATCCTTTATGGAAACACCCAGAAACTTCCTCTGCTTCCTGTAGAAAAAACCAGCATCCATTGAAAAACCACTCCCGTAATAAGAATACATCTTCATCTCAAGAAACTTAAAATTCAGCCCAAAACCTTTATCCCTCCACCTGCGGGAAAGGGTTATTGAATATGCAGAGGCCCTGAAGGAGGCAGTCCCCATATACACAACCTCTGGATAATCTGCCCCTGGCATTGTATCCCCTGCCTCTGTTACGGGAATATCACCTGTGCCAATCTGTGAAAAGTAAAACCCTGCATTCAAACCCTTAAATGGAATGACCACACAGAAAAAATTGTATGATGTCCCGAAATCCAGTTCAGTATGCATCCCCATTATTTCCATGGATTCCATCAGTCCTGTCCCACCAGGATTATAATACACCCCACCTATTCCTCCTGAATACACCCCTCCCCTGCCAGGTGTATCTGCACCTGCTCCAATTGAAAGGGGGTCCCACTGAAATGCAAATAAAAGCAATACCATAACTACCTCCTCATAAGCATAATTTTCGTTCTGGCAACATCAACTT
>JAGGTX010000166.1 GCA_021163525.1 Caldifarciminota bacterium | reverse complement strand
CTTCAATCTCCCTCAATTTTTGAATCTCAATGGGTGAGAATGTCAATTGAATGGGAAAGAGGAGTGTCTGGGTTGGAAATTCAGGCTCACTCAGCAATCTCTCAAAGATAATCCTCTCATGGGCAGCGTGCTGGTCAATTATAACCAGCCCCCTCTTTGTCTGAGTGAGTATGTATGAATTGTGAACCTGCCAGAAAAGTGCATGTTCTTCATCGGGAAAAAGGGGTGTTTCACTGCTTGATGCAAGTTCTATCCTGTATTCTCCAGCCTCTCCCATTATCCCCTGGATGGCGGAGCCAAGCTTTGAAAGAACTCTATGTTCATCAACAAACAGAACTTCCTTCTTCTGGGGATGAACATTCACATCTACAAGGTGGGGCGATATATCAAAGAAGATAATAAAAGAGGGTCGCTCACCTGCTGGAAGGTTATAAACATTCTGGAGGAACTTCATCACAGAGGGATTCCACACACTCCTTCTGTTCACAAAAAGGTAATACTTCCTTGGTGACTTCACATTGGGTTTCTGAATATATCCCATCACCCCTATCTCATCATCCTCTGTTTCAAATGGAAGGAAATCTTTAAGGAAGTCATAACCAAATACACTGGAAATCCTGTCCTCAAGAGAGCCAGGAAGAAAATGATATATCTTCTGGCCATTGTGATATAATTCAAACTGGATTCCAGGGAAGGAGATGAACCTTGGTATAAGTTCACCAAGAATAGCCCTGAATTCGGCATTTGCAGAGTGTAAGAACTTTCTCCGTGATGGATAATTATAGAAGAGGTTTTTGACAACAACCGTTGTTCCCACCTGTCTCTGGTATTCCCTATCCTCCTTTATCTCTCCACCCATAACCCTTATCATTCTACCAGTCTCTTCCTCCCTTGACCTTGTTAGAATCTCAAGGATTGAGACAGAGGCAATGCTGGAGAGTGCCTCACCCCTGAAACCCATTGTCCTTATATTGCTCAAATCTTCCCTTGTGTATAATTTGCTGGTTGAATACCTGTGAATGACAAGGGGCAGGTCATCCGATAGAATGCCCTCCCCATTATCAGAAATCCTTATCAGCCTCTTTCCGCCATCTTCAATCTCTATAACTATCCTGGAAGCACCAGCATCTATTGAATTCTCAATCAATTCCTTCACAACAGAAGAAGGCCTCTCAATAACCTCCCCTGCGGCTATTTTCTTCCTTACATCTTCCGGGAGGATTTTTACCCTTCCCATATGCTTCATACCCTGTTTATTTCAAGGGATAAGGGAGGTGGTTTTGGATGGGAAAGGAGGAATCCCTGCCCATATCTTACACCCATTGACTTAAGTGTTTTGAGGTCCTCAGGATTTTCAATACCTTCAGCAATTATGGTTGCATTAATTTTTTCAGCAAATGGAACAAGGGTTTCAAGTATTGCCTGTTTTATATGGTCCTTGTGTATGTTCCTCACCAGTGCCATGTCGTATTTGAGAAAATCAGGGCCTATCTCTGCCACAGACTGAAGGGTGGAAAACCCTGTTCCCATATCATCAATGGCAATTCCGAAACCCATGCCCCTCAACCTATCAATCGCCTCCTTGAAAGAAGGAAAGTCAATCACACTGAGCCTTTCGGTTATCTCAAAAACCACACTCCTTGGGGATAGCCCTTTGTTTTCTATCTCTTCAAGAAAGTTCTCCGAGAAAAGTTCTGGGTCGTAAATACTCTTCGGTGCAAAATTGATAAATAGCCTGTAATCATCCAGTTTTTCAAAGTTCCTCACTGCATTAAGCCTGCACAACCTTTCAAGGTCAAAGAGGAGGTCTGTTTCAAGGGCAAAGGCAAAGAAGTACTCGGCATTGGGGAAATAGGCAGAATCTTTTGCCCTGTTCAGGGCCTCAAAACCTATGATGGAATAATCCTCAAGATTCACTATGCTCTGATAATAAGTCACAAGCATATTGTTGGCAATAATCCATTCCATCTCTTCCACCTTCTTCTTCCTGATACTCTCCTCTCTCTGAATTGCATCAGAGATGGACATAATGATGGCATTGTGAACCTGCCTTTCAAACTTTATTAACGGGTCAAAAATCAAATATGATGTGCCTATCCTGTAAACTGGCTCTATTGCTGAGACTATGGAAGAATTTTTCAAGGTATCTGTGATTATCCTCTCAATCTCCTCCTTGTAGGATTCAGCAGACCTGTTAGAATTCTTTGTATCGGGTTCAACAAACATGATAACCTCTCCAGAACCTGAACCAAGAAGGCATAAAATTCCATTTTCAATACTTGACTTTATACGGGCAATTGCCTTAATAAAAAGTGAATCAAAGTTTTCTCTCCCGATAAACCTTTCAAGTTTTTCAAGGAAACTGAAGTAGAGGACAAGAATCCTTCCCCTATCTCTTAAAATCCTTCTAATATCATCCATTTTTGCTTCCACTGTAGGAATACCAGTAAGTGGGTCATAAAGAACGGTCCTGTATCTGAGCCAGTCAATGTATCCTTTATTTATTCTGTCCATTCTCCTTCTCCTTCAGGAGGGTCCTTATGCTATGTATAAGGCCATCCGGAGTAAATGGCTTTGTTATATAATCTGCGGCGCCGCTCTCAAGGCCAAGAATTTTGTCCCTCAATTCACCACGGCATGTGAGGAGAATAACAGGAACATCCTTAAATCTTTCATCAGATTTTATTATCTTCAAGAACTCCCATCCATCCATCCCTGGTAACATGAGGTCCAGGAGGACAAGGTCGGGTGTGTATCTCTCCAGAAGGGTTATACCATACTCTGCTGAGAGGGCGGTTTCTACCTCAAATCCCTCTGCAGTAAGAATATCCCTGATAAGATTCAGAATATCCTCCTCATCATCTATTGCCAGTATCTTCTCCATGGTTGTCCTCTAAACCTGCCTTAAATTTTAACACCACTGTTGTCCCTTCTCCTAACCTGCTTTTAACCTGCACAACCCCTCCATGTGCATCCATAACCTCTTTAACAATTGCAAGCCCCAATCCCATACCACTCCTTGTTTTGTCAAATCTTGTAAACCTATCAAAGACCGCTTCAAGCTTCTCTTCTGGAATACCCCTACCACTATCTGTCACGCTGAGTACAATCTCTCCATTCTCCTGATATGTTCTCACCTCTATATACCCATTATCAGTGAATTTTATGGCGTTGTCAAGTATATTTTCAATCACTTCCCTTATTTTTTCCCTGTTAACATAAACGAAAGGTAATCCCTTCTCCAGCACCTTTCTGAGTTTTAATCCTTTTTCTTCTATTCTTCTTCTGTTGTCAATTAAAACCTCCTCTACAAGAATATTTAGTGAAACGGGCTCAAATCTGAGTTCGCCAACAACCTCTCCCCTTGAAAACTTCAGTATATTCAAAATTCTATCCTCAAGCCTTGAAAGGTTTCTTTCCACAACCTCAAGGTTGCTTTTTATCTTCTTTGTTATCTTGCCTGCTTTCCCGCTTAAAATAAACTCAATGTAACCCTTGGCTGCTGTCAATGGCGTTTTCAATTCATGAGAAACTACCGCAATAAAATCACTCTTTGCCCTGTTCAACCTTTCAAGTTCTTTGAGTGAAAAATTCAGTTCAGTTAGAACCCCTGATAAAAATCTTGCAAAGTCATCAATCTCTGTTCCTGTTGATACCTTTATTTCGTCCCTTTCTCCTTTCTTAAACTCCTCTATCTGCCTTGATAGTTCAGAAACTGGGCTTGTAACCATACTTGCGTTCCATTCTGATGCAATGATGACAAAGAAAATCAGTCCGATAAACCAGAGTAAAAGTGAAAGGAAGAATCTCCGATTCCACATTCCAACATATTCAAGGGGTATGAAGAACAGAAAAGTATACCTGTGTTCACCATTTGAACTTATATATGGTTGCAATATCAAAAGTGTATTCTTATGGAATCGGGTGAGATATTTAACACCCCTGATTTCCTCAGGGGAAAACTCTTCGGGAAGCATTCCATCATCAGTATCAACAACGATTTTCCCGTTCATATTATAAACAACAATCCTCTCAAAATGCTTTTCCCCTGCATGGTAGAGAAGGGAGCGAATCTTTTTCAACTCACCAACTCCCCTGAGACCTTCATCCAGTTTTGGACCGAATGTATTAACAATAAAAATAGTGTGCAATTTTCCAGTCTCAATCAACTGGTTTAAAAATATCCGCCTTACATTGAAGTAAAAATATGCAAAGAAAATCACACTCAAAATAGAACCAAAAATGAACATTGACCTGAAAAATCTATTTCTCAATGTAATTCTTCTCATACTTCTACCTCCATCCCATCCCTTGCTGCAATAACCTTAACGGAATATATCTTTGAGAGTTCGGCTGCAATTATCCAGGGTTTTGCCTTAATCATTGTCATGCCAAAATGGGTTAAAATAAGGGTATCGGGTTTACGGTTATTGAGAAATTCCTTAACATCCTCAAGTGATAGATGCTTTATATTTCTTCTCTCTTTTGTTACCACATTCATAATCACAGTCTGCCCTCCAAAATCATCTTCAATCCCCTTGTAATATTCAGTATCTGAAATTATGGATAATACATTCACCTGATTTTTATAGAAATTCATACCGTATGTCTCAACCGGATGGACGAGTTTTCTGGAGAACTGAAGGGTAATATCTTCCTCTATATTCAACTTTAGTCCCTCTTTTATGACGATTATCTCCTCAAGAAAACCTCTGAGATACCTCAAAACAACGGGGTCATCCT
>JAGGTX010000017.1 GCA_021163525.1 Caldifarciminota bacterium | reverse complement strand
AGTTGAAATTGAGAAAAGGAAAAAGAAACAGGAACAGGTGGCAGAACTCCTCAAAGAACTGATTACGAGTGGAACAACTGCCATGGCTGACCTTGTTCAGAAATCCATCACTGAATCTGTCTCCTTCCTGTCCATATCCCGCGATAGGGTGAAGGAATTTGTTGATATGCTTGTTAAGGATGGAAGGCTTGCCAGGGAGGAGGCGGGGAAGATGGTTGAGGAACTCTGGAATACACTCCAGAATTCAAGGAAGACCTTTAAGGAGAAACTATCCCAGATATTCAGTGAACCCACTGAAACAGTGGCTGGTGAAGAGGTCCAGGAACTGAAGGAGAAGATAGAGGAGGTTGAAAAGAAGTTGAACAAAATCCTCTCCAAACTTGGATAGCCTTTGGGTGAGTTTATAGCAAAAAGAAGCCTACTAATCATCATTGCCACCCTTGCACTCACAGTAGGTATAGGCTTCTTTATTCCAAGGGTTGGGGTTAAATCCGACATCCTTTCTTTCCTTCCACCTTCAGACCCTGCGGTCAAAGAATTCAAGAAGATAGGCGAGGTGTTCGGTGGAAACAGTATTGCAATGGTGATTATCCAGAGCGATTCTGTGTTTTCAAGAGGTGTGCTTGAACGGATAAAATCACTTGAGGATGCATACAGAGACATTGAAGGGGTTGGGTTTACCCAATCCCTTATCTCAATGATTGATATTAAAAAGGTGGAGGATGGAATAGAGGTCTGCCCTTTAATTGGAGAGGATATCCCCTCTGATAGAAAGGCCCTTGATTCACTCCGGAATTATATTCTTTCCAGGGAGATGTATAAGGGAGTTATAGTCTCAGGTGATGGAAAATACACTGCGATAATCATCCGAATATTAGAAGGTTATGACAGAGATAAAATTGCTCTGGAAATAAGGAAAAGAACGGAAAAACTCAGGAATGGGTTGAAGGTTTATTACACAGGTATTCCCCTTATAATGACATTTGTGAACGAAATCATCTTGAGTGACCTGAAAAAACTCTTTCCCTTAACCGTCATTCTCCTGATAATTATACTGGGTGCTGGCTTCAGGAGACCTGCCGGTATAATTCTCCCATTATCAGGGGTTCTCATAGCGGTTGTCTGGTGTATTGGACTCATGGGGGTATTCAAAAAGGACTTTTCAATTGTTTCCAACATCATGCCTGTTCTTCTTCTTGCTGTGGGAAGTGCTTACGGGATACATGTGATAAATAGATTTTACGAAGACCACGATGTTGCAAAGACAATCTCACACATAGGTTTTCCTGTTCTTCTTGCAGCACTCACAACAATGGTGGGATTCTTTTCCTTCTTAACATCCAACCTGATACCCATCAGGGAGTTCGGTTTTTTCACAGGTCTGGGTGTCCTTGTTGCCTGTGCCACTGCTCTATTCTTCATCCCGGCGGTTCTAAACCTGACACACAGGAAGGGAGAGGTGAAGGAGAAAAGTCTTCACCTTTCAAGGAAGGTTATGAGCCCCCTCTCAAACACCATTGTTTCAATTGAAAAATATATCATCATAATTATGACTGTTCTTTTTATACTCACACTTGCCTTCTCACCAACCATAGAAAGGTCTGTAAATACTCTTCACTACTTCAAGCCGAATTCACCAATCAGGGTGTCAATAAAGGTTGCAGAGGAACACTTTGGTGGGTCAACCCCAATAATGCTTGATATAAAAGGAGATATGACCGACCCCGAGGTTCTTAACACGCTTGTATATATAGAGAAATATCTCAGCTCTCTCAGCAAGGTTCGTCATCCTCAATCCATAGCAGACCTGCTGATGGAGACGAACTACAACCTGAATGGAATATACGCTATCCCTGAAACCAGGGAGAAGGTTCAAAACCTCTATTTCTTCCTTGAAGGACAGGAAGCACTCACAATGATGATAACCCCTGAAAAGGATGAGGCACTCCTCCAGGCGAATGATGCAACAAAAGAGATGGATGAGACAAGGGCACTGGTGGATTCAATAAATTGCTTTATTTCAAACCTGAAAAACAATGGGGATTGGACAAGAAAAATACTTGAGTGGGATTTAAGAAGACTCGGGATAAATGCACAGATTCCAGCGGACCTGAAAACGGTTAAGGTCCCGGCAGAAACTCTATCACATGCAATCCTTGAGTATCTTAACAGTGAAGACGTTGCAGCAGATTTATCCAAACAGGAGAAAAAAATGGTCGTGCTTATGGCACTGAGGGGTGACACAGCGGGGATAGTGAGACTTGGTGGTATTGATGGGAAGTATCTTCTTAGAGATATCAGGACCATTATGGAGGATGCTAAGACTGAATACAGGATAAACTATCTTTACGACAAGTTCATCCACAAAAAATTGTCTGAAAACGATAAAAGGATAATAAAGGGGGATCTCTATTATTTATCACTTGAACACCCTCCGAGAATCGTCCCAAACGATGTCAAGATCATTCATACAGGATTGCCAAAGATCTATGTAGAACTTGACAAAAAACTGCTTTTATCCCTGTTCAAATCCATGGGCGTATCCATT
>JAGGTX010000228.1 GCA_021163525.1 Caldifarciminota bacterium | reverse complement strand
CAAACATACTGAAACCAGCACTTGCAAGGGGTGAGATTCAATGTATTGGTGCAACAACCATGGAGGAGTACAGAAAATATATTGAAAAGGACGGGGCACTTGAGAGAAGATTCCAGATAATCATTGTTGACCCACCATCTGTTGAAGAGACCATTGACATACTGAAGGGCCTGAAACCTGCATATGAGGCACACCACAGGGTAAGATACACAGATGCTGCAATAGAGGCCGCTGCAAAACTTTCAGACAGATACATAAATGACAGATTCCTGCCAGATAAGGCGATTGATGTGATTGATGAAGCAGGTGCAAGGGTTAAACTCCAGAATTCAAGGATTCCTGAAGAGATACTTGAACTGGAGGATGAACTCAAGAAGATTAAAGAGGATCTCGAAGTAGCAAGGAGAAGGGGCGATTTTGAAAAGGCAATAACATTGAGGGATAGAAAGGAGAAACTGGATGAGGAACTGGCAGAACACCTGGAGGAGTGGAAATCAAGCAGGACAGGTATTGTTGGTGAGGTGACAGAGGAGGATGTGAGGCATGTGATATCCATGTGGACAGGTATTCCCCTTGTGAAACTTGAGGAGAAGGAGACGGAGAAACTTCTGAGAATGGAGGAAGAATTAAAGAAGAGGATTGTGGGCCAGGATGAGGCAATAGAGGTCATCTCCAGGGCAATAAGAAGGGGCAGGACAGGGCTTAAGGACCCGAGAAAGCCTATTGGTTCCTTCCTATTCCTTGGGCCAACAGGTGTTGGGAAAACGGAACTTGCAAGGCAACTTGCACTTTTCCTCTTCAACAGTGAGAACTCACTTATAAGGCTTGATATGAGTGAATATATGGAGAAGTTCAATGTTTCAAAACTCATAGGTGCACCCCCTGGTTATGTTGGGTATGATGAAGGTGGACAGCTCACAGAAAAGGTGAGGAGGAGACCTTACAGTGTTGTTCTCCTTGATGAGATTGAGAAGGCACACCCCGAGGTTTTCAATTTGCTCCTCCAGATACTTGATGATGGAAGCCTCACGGATGCATATGGAAGGAGGGTGAGTTTCAAGAACTGTGTCATTATCATGACATCAAACATTGGAACACGGGAACTCATGAAGGGAACAGCAGTGGGGTTCAGGAAGGAAGACAGGGAGATCACATACCAGAAGATGAAGGAGTACCTCCTTGAGGAGGTGAAGAGGGTGTTCAATCCTGAATTTGTAAACAGGCTTGATGAGGTTGTTGTATTCAGGCAACTCGGGAAAGAGACAATGAAGAGGATAGTGGAGATTCTGTTTGAAGATATAAGGGAGAGGGTGAAGGAGAAGGGATTTGAGATTTCACTCACAGATGAGGCAAAGGAATTCATCATTGAGAAGGGGTTTGACCCTGAATATGGGGCAAGACCACTTCACAGGACATTCCAGAGATACCTTGAAGACCCACTTGCAGAAGAGATTCTCAAGGGCAAGTGGAAGTCAGGTATGAAGATTGTAGTTTCAAGGGAGGAGGATAGACTGATATTCCTCTCCTCTGAGCCTATCTCCATTGAGGTATGACAAAGATAGGCATTGTTCTCCATTCACACATTCCCTATGTAATGGGGCATGGTGTTTGGCCTCATGGTGCGAATTATCTTATGGAGGCTGTTTCAGAATCATACATTCCTCTACTTGAGGTTCTTGAATCACTTGATGGAGAAAATCTTCTAACCTTTTCCATTACACCTGTTCTCCTTGAACAACTGTTGCATCCAGAATTTGAAGCCATGCTCAAATCCTACCTTGAAGAGAGGCTTGATGCTGCCATTGAGGATTATCACTACTTCAGGAGGATTGGGGATGAACATGGCGAGATGCTCTCAAAGTTCTGGATAGATTTTTATGAAAAACAACTTCTCTCAAACCTTAACATAGCAGGAAGGTTCAAAAAACTCTACCTTGATGGGAAGATAGAAATAATCACCTCTGCTGCAACACATGGTTACCTTCCATTGCTGGGATATGACAGGTGTGTGGAGACGCAGATAAAGGTTGGAATTGAGGCATTTGAGAGGTTCTTTGGTAAAAGACCTGATGGGATATGGCTGCCAGAGTGTGCATACAGACCCGCTTATGAATGGGTTAATCCAGTAACAGGTGAGAAATCAAAGAGGGAGGGAATAGAGTATTTCCTTGCAAAGTTCGGTATAAAGTACTTCATTGTTGATTCTCACCTTATTGAGGGGGGTGAAGCAGTTGGCGTTTATATTGAAAGGTTCAATGCACTCAGACTGTTGTATGAAAGGATGAAGGGTGAGAAAAGGACGGAGAGAAAGGCCCTTTCTGTTTATACACCATACCTTGTGACCACGCATCCCTCACCCGTTGCTGTTTTTGGGAGGGATAAAAGAACAGGACTGCAGGTATGGAGTGGTGAGCATGGTTATCCAGGTGATGAGTGGTATCTTGAATTCCATAAAAAGAGATTCCCCTCTGGCCATAGATACTGGAGGGTTACACACCCCAAATGCGACCTTGCAGATAAGAGGATATACGAAAGGGAGAGGGCGCTTGAAAGGATTAAATCCCACGCCTATCACTTCAGGACACTTGTTGAGGAGATAGCAGGAGGAATAGATGATGGTTTCATACTTGCACCATATGATACAGAACTCTTTGGACACTGGTGGTTTGAAGGCCCCCTGTTCATTGGTGAGGTGATAGAGCAATTCAGAGGTTCTGATGTTTCTGTTGACACACCAGGGAATTATCTGAAAGAACGCATGCCCGCGGAGATTGTAAACCTTCCTGAAGGTTCATGGGGGAAGGGTGGTTTTCACTGGATATGGTTCAATGAATGGACAGAGTGGTGCTGGGATAAAATCTATACATGCGAGAGGATTATGATTGATGTTGCAAATAGTAAAGGGGATGAAAGGATAAAGTCTTTGATGGCAAGGGAACTTTTGCTCCTTGAATCATCTGACTGGGAGTTTTTAATAAGCACCATAAGTGCGAAGGACTATGCCGAAAACAGGATAATACAGCATTATGAGGATTTTATGAAGCTTTACGAACTCCTGAAAAAGAAGGAATTGACAGAGCAGGATATAAAATACCTTAATTTTATTGATGAAAGGGACAGGTTATTCACATTTGTAAATGCCGATTACTATGCATAGTCTGTATTTTCTCCCCGTTTTTTTACTGATTCCCCACAGGCCCGAAAAAATCAACATCTCCCGATATTTTACATCACCCGTTGATAGTATCCAGATTTTATCAACAGATGGGGTGGACATGTATCCTATTATTGAGGGTAAGATAATGGTTCAACTTAAAGGGGATGTGTGGAGCGCAAGAATAAATGTCTTTTCTGTCTCCAAGGGACGGAGGTTGACTCTATGACATCCTGCTTTTCTCCTTGGTCCTTATATATATTTTCGCCAAGGAAGAGTATTTTAACGTGCGATACGGAGCAAGTTTAATAATCTCAGAATACTTCATTCCTGCTTCATCCTTTAATAATACAAGAAGTTTGTTACGTAACTCTTTCCCTTTCATGGTATTGGGATTAATTTGTTCTATCTTTATACCATACTGTTTTTCAAAATCATTTATAACATCTTCAACTGGTCTCATAATGAAATCCTGTCTCCTTTTACGCATAGAAGTTTCTACTTGCTTTCTTCTGTTAAAGTTCTTTTCTATCTCTGTTTCAAACCCTGAATTTCCCAGAATAAAGCCAAAGCGAGTTTTTACAGGTTTTAGTTTTTTATCCGTTAAAAGCCATTCCTTAAGCATTGTTTGGAACTGAATCTCGCTTCCATAGATGCTCTCAACAAATTCGTTATCAACGAAATCAGAGTTTTCATTTCTGAAATATATGCCCAGGCTTGTCCATGGATAATTATAGGGATTATCTACAATACCAGCCCTTACTGGATTAAGGAGTACATATATTATAGCGGTTGTTAAATAGTTTTCTTTCTGAATTAAGGTGGAGAGAAACCTGTTCTGAAATACATACCCAATTCCACCATGTTGCTTCCTATAATAAATAGCATAGGTTCCGTTGAGATAACGCATAAAATCACTCAATCGTCCGGAGGAGTTTTGAAGGATTAAATGGTAATGGTTGTCAAGAATAGTGTAAGCCAATAGTCTTATGCGGTACTTTTTTACAGATTCTCTTAGAAGATTTAAAAAGTATTCTTTTGTTTTCTTCCCGAAAAAGATAAATTCGCCTCTTAAGCCCCGGGACATGACATGATGATATGCTCCTTCGTAGGTTACCCTTGAACTTCTCATTTTTCTATTATAGTGGAAGGTGTCATAGAGTCAACCTCCGTCCTTAAGAAGGTGAAGATGTCTATCCTTCCTGAATAGCAGGAGACCCATGCTTCTATTGTGTTTCCATCCTGATAAATTGCCAAGCCAACTGGTTCATATCCAGTTTTCAATCTGAACAACCTTTTCAGGTCATCTGCCTGGAACACATCAAGGATATTATCCCTGTAACTTACAACAAACACATATTTTCCATCTGGTGAAATTGCCAGGGTTCTTGCAAGCCTTCCAGTCTTTGAACTTTTTATCACCTTCTCTGCTTTAAGGTCAATCTTAACCACCTTCCCGGATATATTGATTGATGCATATAGATAGTTATCCTTTATAACCAGATGTCTGGGATTTAAACCTGCATGGATAAATCCAGTTGTTTTCCATGTGTCCATCTCAACAATTCTGATGAGGTCACTGCTCATTTCAGCAATATATAGAAGTTTATTGTCCTCTGATACGGCAATACCCCTGGGTATTCTACCGGTTGGAATATCTGTTATTTTTTTCCAGGTGAAGGGGTCTCCACCTGATATATCAATCACGGATACATTATTTGAATGCCAGTTTGCGACAAACAGATACCTTCCATCCCTTGATTTTTCAGTGACTTTGGGTGTTTTACCTGTTTCAATGAATAAAAGGTCACCTGTTTTTACATTCCCTGTTTCCATGTATTTCAGAGAAACCTTCCTGTGGGGATAGTTTTCTATTGTTTTAAGTGTATCCTCTAAGTCCCAGACAACCACCCCACCAGCATTGTGTAATGATATCCAGAGGAATTTTCCATTATGGGTGAAGCATGCCTCAACAGGCTTTTCCTGATAAGAATTTATCCATATCTTTTTCCTGTAGTTATACCCTTTACCAGGCGTTTTTTTGAACCTCAGAACCCTTAAAAGTTTCCGTGATTTTCTGTCAAACTCATACACACTCATATCCTCAAGATTCTGGGCATAAACCCTTTCTCCATCAGGGCTTATCACAACGGATTTTGTTCCTGAACCACTCCTTATTACCTGATGATGCACCATATCAAGTTGTGCCATGGTTATGAATAAAAGTAAAAGAAACATAAATCCTCCCTGTTTATGAACCTGATTATATGAGCATCAATGGAGATGTCAATAAAACAAAAAATTCTGCTTGACTTATAATGAAAAAATGTTTATAATAACACCATGAAAAGATGGTCAATCGTTGTGTACAGGGGTGAAAGGTCCTCATGTAAAGGGTTTTCTGTCTCTGATTCCCTTTTAACTGCAGGGGTTGTATTCCTTTCCCTGTTTTTTGCCTTTTTTGCCTACCTTGCAGTGGAAGGATACAGGAACAGAAGTATGTTATCCCATATTATCAGACTGAAAATGGAGAGGGATAAACTTCTCAGGGAGACTGAGCATCT
>JAGGTX010000170.1 GCA_021163525.1 Caldifarciminota bacterium | reverse complement strand
TTCATTCCTTGTTTTGTCAGAGGGATGGGGATGGAACAAGGGGATTGCATATTTTTTAATTCCGGATATCTCTTTTGATAACGTTCCTCCTGTTGCAAAGATTTTGTCTCCACCAGATTCAACCTTTCAATAGGGGGGACGGTGCATGTATTTATGTATTTATGAATTTCAGGATTTTTCTATTTTTCCTTAACATTCAGAAAATAAAATGGTTACAGAGAATAAATTTTGCTTTGTTTTCCTTCATTTTTATCAAAAGAACAAGGGAAATTTTATAATATTTTGATATACAAATAGATAAGGTTTTTTACAAATACACGAATACATGCACCGTCCCCCTTCCCCTCAAAATGAGGCAACTGTTTAAACCTCGTATAGATTTTTGAGGCATAGCGCAAGGTTGACAAAAGTGTTTATTATGATAGAGTTCAGAAAAAAATCAGGGAGGTGGTAATGAAGGCATTTCTGAGTGGTAATCAGGCAGTTGCAAGGGGAGCATATGAGGGTGGATGCCATGTTGCAACTGCATACCCTGGAACACCAAGCACTGAAATCCTGGAGAATATTGCACAATATAAGGAGATTCATTCTGAATGGTGTACCAATGAAAAGGTCGCACTTGAGGTAGCAAGTGGTGCAAGTTTTGGTGGTGCAAGGGCATTAGCTGCTATGAAGCATGTGGGATTAAATGTTGCGGCAGACCCACTGTTTTCACTCTCCTACATTGGTGCAACAGGAGGTCTTGTGATTGTGAGTGCTGATGACCCTGGGATGCATTCTTCCCAGAACGAGCAGGACAACAGAAATTACGCAAAGTTTGCAAAGATTCCACTCCTTGAACCATCTGACTCACAGGAGGCAAAGGAGCTGACCATACTTGCGTTCAAGATCAGTGAAGAGTTTGATACGCCTGTCCTATTGAGGCTGACAACAAGGATAAGCCACTCAAGTAGTATTGTGGAATTGGGAGAGAGGGAAGAGGTTCCTGTTAAGCCGTACGAGAAGGACATTAAGAAGAGGATAATCCTTCCTGCACACGCAAGGAAGAGACACCCTCTGGTGGAGGAGAGGCTCCTTAAACTGAAGGAATACTCAAACACCTTTCCCTACAACAGGATAGAAGAAGGGGATAGGAGCATAGGTATCATTTCTGATTCTGTATCGTATCAATATGCAAAGGAGGTCTTTCCTGATGCCACCATACTGAAACTCACAATGACATGGCCTATGCCCGATGAATTGATCAGAAAGTTTGCATCAATGGTTGATAAAATCTATGTTATTGAAGAGAATGACCCATTCATTGAGGAGTATGTAAGGCTCATGGGGATTGATGTGGTTGGTAAAGAGAAAATACCACTCTGTGGTGAATTGAATCCATACATCGTTGGTGTCTCACTTGGGAAATATGAGGAAAAGAAAACAATGGATAAGTCTGAACTGCCACCAAGACCCCCGGGACTCTGTCCTGGCTGTCCGCACACAGGCGTATTCAATGTGATTAGAAAACTCAAACTCATAGCAACAGGTGATATTGGTTGCTACACCCTTGGTGCACTTCCTCCTTTAAATGCTCTGGATACATGTGTTGAGATGGGCGCGAGTATTGGGAATGCATATGGAATACAACTGGCAATGAAGGATGATAAGAAGAGAAAAAAGGTTGTTGGTGTTATTGGTGATTCAACATTCTTCCACTCAGGTGTTACCGGCCTCATGAACATATTCTACAACAGGGGTATAACAACCATTATCATACTTGACAACAGAACCACTGCCATGACAGGGCATCAGGGTCATCCTGGAACAGGTAAAACACTCATGGGTGAACCCGGGAATGAGATTAAGATTGAATCCCTTGTAAAAGGAATGGGGATTGAACATGTATATACAGTGAACCCATACAATCTGGAGGAGATTACAGAGGTCCTGAAAAGGGAAATAGAGAGGGAGGAACCATCGGTTATTGTTGCAAAAGCACCATGTGCACTGCTTCCAGAGGTGAGGAAGGCACCAAAGAAGCCATTTACAGTGATTGCGGACAAGTGCACTGGTTGCAAGGTTTGTCTCAAGGTGGGTTGTCCAGCCATCTCCTTTGACAAAGAGAAGAATATTGCGATCATTGATAAATTCTATTGCACAGGTTGCACACTCTGCACCCAGGTTTGTCCATTTGATGCCATTGTCAGAGAGGAGGAATAATGGAAACCAAAACCGTTCTTTTATCAGGTGTTGGTGGACAGGGTATAATCCTTGCAAGTGATGTGTTAAGTATGGTTGCAATGGAGGAGGGGTTTGATGTGAAGAAGAGTGAGGTTCACGGCATGTCCCAGAGGGGAGGGCAGGTGGTATCAACCGTGAGGTTTGGAGAAAAGGTATATTCACCCATAATAGGACCTGGAATGGCAGACTTTCTTTTTTCCCTTGAAAAACTTGAGGCATTGAGAAATGTGGATTACCTGAAACCTGATGGGATTGCTGTTGTGAGTGATTACAGATTTGACCCCCTTCCTGTTGCTGCTGGCCTTGCAGATTATCCTGAAAATGTTATTGAGAAAATTAAGGGAATGGTAAAGAATGTCCACATTGTCCATGCACTTGACCTGGCACTTGAGGCGGGAACAATCAGGGTGATGAATGTTGTTATGCTTGGGGCACTTTCAAAATTCCTCCCATTCAAAAAAGATACCTGGTTCAGGGTGATTGAAAAAAGGGTGCCACCAAAGTTTGTTGATATGAACAAAAAGGCATTTGAAAGTGGTCTGAATGCAGTATGATGGTTATGGCCTTCTTTAAGAAAAGAAGGAAGGCACGGGTATTTTTGAAAAATCTTGAAAAGAAGGGATTTACAGATAAAGGGTTTGTTGTAAAGGTTGATATGATAAGGTTCGCTGGAAATCTTGAAGAGAAACAGGGATACACTGCCATCTTTGAGACAGGAATGGATATGGAGGCGGTAAAAAAACTTGCCGCCTCCTTATTTCCAGAAAATAGTATTGAATTCATCTCATGGGATTGACCCTTATTTTCTCCTTTATTATCTCCTCAATACTAACACCCCTCATGATTCTTCTGGGAAAACGGTTTCACCTGCTTGACAAACCAGGTGGAATTAAGGAACACAAGGAACCCGTCCCTTTCTTAGGTGGCATCGGTATTTTCATTGCACTGCTCTTGAACAGAAATCTGTATACATCACCATTTATCCTTATCTCACTGATTATTATTTTTCTACTGGGATTTATTGATGACCTGAAGCACCTCAGCCCATATCCAAAACTTGCTGTCCAGCTGCTCGTAGCAGGCATCCTTGTCCATTCAGGTATAAGGACAAGGCTTGTTTTCATTCCCGAATGGACAAACATTGTTCTGTCAATTCTCTGGATAGTGGGTATCACCAATGCCTTCAACATCATTGATGTGATGGACGGCATTTCGGGTGGTGTTGCACTGACATGTTCCACAACATTCATGCTCCTGGCACTTAAGACGGGAAACATGGAATCAGCTCTTCTTTCAGGAACACTTATGGCTGGAATCCTTGGATTTTTACCTTACAATCTACCACCTGCAAGGATTTTTCTTGGTGATACGGGAAGCCTTGTTATTGGTCTGGTTCTCTCAATCGTCTCCCTTGAAATATCCTACTCAATGGTAAATCCAGTTGCTGTTCTTGTCCCCATCTTCGTTCTTTTCTTCCCTATATTTGATACATTCTATGTGGTATTTATAAGGATTGCCCGGAGGAAGAACCCACTTAGAGGTTCACCTGACCACTTTGTTCTGAAGTTGAAAAAGCAGGGGCTGGGTGTTCCTGAGATAGATGCAATCATCCTGCTAATCACCATTTCTCTTTGTGAAGCCTCTTACATCGTTACCGGAGTTGGGCTGAAGGAAGCAATCGTTGTTCTTTTGGTTGTTACAACAATTTTCATCCTTTTCGGGGTAATCCTGCATAAAAGATGAATGTAATCATAGGTGCTGGTATATCAGGGCTTACAATCGGGTATCTCCTGCATAAAAAAGATGAAGATTATATTATCTTTGAAAGGGATGAACCTGGTGGATGGTGCAGGACATACGGGATAAACAAATTCAGGTTTGATGCTGGTGGACACTTCTTCCATTCCATGGATGAATCTGTTGAGGCACTCATAGGTGATATTGGGGTGAATATGAACAGGGTTGAGAGAAGGGCTTATGTTTACTGGAATAAAGGGCTTATAAATTATCCAATACAATCAAACATTGCCCGGTTGAATTTTAATGAGAGATTATTTGCATCCTTCTCCTATATTTTCAGGAGCAGAAAGACACCTGAAAACCTGAAGGAATTTTTTATAACAAAGACAGGCAGATTCCTCTATGATAGATTCCTTTATGGGTATAACAAAAAGATGTGGGGCAAAAATCCTGAAGAACTTCCACCATACTTTCTTGGTAGATATTTCCCTGAAACAAGGCTTTTTACAGCCAGAAAACAGACAGGCTACAACCCTGTGTTCTTCTATCCTCCATATGGAATTGGAGAGGTGATAAAGGGATTTTTAAAGAAGAGGCTCAGGATAAAGAAGGGAAAACTTGAAGAGGTTGGAGATGGAAGGGTCAAGATTGATGGGAAATGGATCCGCTACAGGAATCTATTTCTAACAATACCACTCCCTGAGATTATAAAAATCACACCCTTTCTTAAAGAATTCGGGGAATACACATTTGATTATGTCGGTATGAAGATTTTACTCCTTGGTGTAAAGGGTAAACTCATAAATAATGCACACTGGATATACTTTGCCCAGAAGAATCTGCCATTCACCAGGGTGGGTTCCTTCACAAATATAAGCAAAGAAATAAGCCCGAATGGATATTCAAGCATCTGGATTGAAGTGCCCGTGAGAAACAAAATCCCTGAAGATAGGTCAATAATTGACGCAATCAAAAGCACAGGGTTGCTTGATGGTAAAGTTCTCTTCACAAAATCCATTTACTTCCCCTATGCATATCCCATCAGGGATGATGTAACCGATACGGTTGTTAAAGAGATTGAGGGAATACTTGAAAGAAGAGGAATTCACCTCTCTGGAAGATTTGCAAGGTGGGAGTACAACACCATGAGTGATTCAATAAAGAGGGGGATGGAACTGGTATGAAAACCGTGCAGATGATGGCAAAACTTGAGAGGGGTGGTGCACAGAAGATTCTAATATGCCTTGCTGAAAACTTTGATGGTTTAATTATCTCAGGAATGGGTGGAGAACTATTTAATGTTGTCAGAGAAAAATTTGGGAATAGACATATCATGATTAAAGAACTGAAAAGGGAAATTTCACCCATTAATGATATACTTGCAATTTTCAGGGTTAGAGGTGTATTGAAAAGCATTTCAAAAAATCATAATGGACTGGTCCTCCATACCCACGGCTCAAAGGCAGGTGTGATTGGTGCAATTGCATCCGCCGGGTTGAAATCTGTAAGGGTTGTGCATACAGCACACGGTTTTGCCATCCATCCGTACAATTCAATCATTGTAAATCTGGTATATTTATGGCTGGAGAGGTTTGCCTCCATGTTTAGAGAACTGCTCATATTCCCCTGTGAAACCACAAGGATGAAGGCAATGAAGTGGAAAATTGGTGAAGAAAAGCAATACAGGGTTGTTCTGAACGGGGTTGAGATTAAAAAGAAACCCCGTTCAAAAAGTGGAAAAATTATTATAGGAACCGTTGCAAACTTCAAACCACAGAAAAACCCTCTTCTCTGGGCAGATGTTGTTGAAGAAATCTTAAAAAGAAAGGATGTAAAGTTTGTTTACTGTGGTGGTGGACCACTCTTTGAGCGTGTTAAAAGGCGATTCAGGGGTGAAAAAAGGGTTATTTTAACGGGATGGGTTGAAAATACTTATGCATACATGAAGGATTTTTCTATTTTCTTCCTGCCATCAAGGTGGGAAGGACTCCCCCTTGCCCTGCTTGAGGCAATGTCGCTGGGTATTCCATCTGTTGTGAGTAATATTGACGGAAACGCAGAGGTTGTTCAGGATGGGGAAACAGGTTTTCTTTGTCCTTTAGATGATGTAAAATGCTATGTTCAAAAACTTCTTCACCTGATTGACCACCCGGAAGTGGGTGCTAAAATGGGAAAGAATGCCCAAAAAATGGTAAGAAAAACATACACAATGGAAAACATGCTGAATGGATACAGGGATATTTACAAAGAAGTGGCCATATAGAGTTTTACTCCTCTTTTTATTCTTCTCTATCTATTCCTTTGCACTATCCCCTGGTATAACAACAGGGGATGCAGGCGAACTCACATCAGCATCAATGGTGATGGGAATACCCCACCCACCGGGATATCCTCTGTGGACACTGCTTGCAAGAATCTTCACATTGTTATTCCCTGAAAACCCTGGTTTCGGAACAAATCTATTTTCAATGTTGGCGGGAATTGCCTCTGTTCTCCTTGCGTTTGAGACAGTTTCGCTTGATGCGCCTTACTGGCTTTCATTCCTTGTTGCAACAAATATAGGGTTATTCCCGCAGGTTCTTAATTATTCCACAGTAACAGAGGTCTATTCCCTAAGCATTTTCTTCTTCCTCCTTCTTCTCTTTCTCTATAAAAAGGGTTATTCCGCCCTTCTAAACTATGCCCTGGGGCTGTCCCTGGGTGTTCACCCGGTTTTACTCATACCTTTTCTGGTATTTATCCCTGTTCTAATCAAGCAGAAAAAATTTTATTTTATCCCATTCCTTCTCGGAACATCCATTCTCCTCCTCCCTCTGATTTCAGGATTCCATCAACCCGTTGTAAACTGGATGGGGAGACCAACACTGATTAACTGGATAAAACTCCTGACAAGATACATATATTATTCAGGGTCTCCTTCTTTTGATTTCACTCTGTCCACGCTTTTGAAAGAGATACATATCTACTTTATTATCACTGTGAAATACGGATGGTTTCTGCTTCCACTTTTAATCCTGTGCATATTCAGGGCAAAAAAAGAACCTCTTCTTTTCACACTTCTTATTGGTATGTCCCTCCCACTCGCCCTTCTTCTGCACTATCCACCTGTTTATGACTCTGTATATGTGAATGCACCATTCTTTGTTTTCCAGTTCATGCTGATTATAATCATCTCAGGGATTGAATTAAACAGGGGAATAATGGGATATATTCAGGTTCTCTTCCTTGTTTTCTCCATGTTCTCCTCAATCACAATCTCTAAGGATAATAATTTTTTCAAACCAGACTGGACCGGCACGGTTTTTATAAGGGAGGTATCCCAATTTATAAAGGACGGTGATGTGGTGAAAACATCGGGTGATACATTTACATTCCTTCTTCACTATGAATCATTGAGAACAAAAAGGTTCTCAGTGAAGGTTGACTACGGTGGATTATCCATAAATATGGACAAAACAGAGAGTTTAACCGTAAAACATAAAGATGATTTTGTGCACCCTTATGGTCCATTCTATAAGAGACATCCGGAAAAGGTCTTCTGGCCTGAAACCAAGATTCCAATGAGAAGAAGCATTTACACGGATACTGATGCGATTTATCTCCTGATTACAAGGTGGATAAGGTTCAATAAAAATCTTACCCCTGAAAAGGTATCCTGGGCGCTCAAATTAATCACTCCACCATTCCTGAGTAAACATGTATCAGGTGTATGCAGTATTTACCTTGGGTATGGATTAATGGAAGAGGGATACAAGTTCTTGCACAGAATTTTTAATGGATACAGGAACAATGGTGAAATAATACACTACTATTATGTCTTCTGCATGAATACGGGAAGAAAAAATGAAGGGTTAATAGCGCTTTCAAATGGGATAATCAGAACAGAGTTTTCATCACCTGACCTGCTCAATGATGCGGGTATCTTCCATGCAGAGATGGGCAATTCAGGAGCCGCAGTGCACTTTTTCACAAGGTCAAATACGATTGAATCCCTTAAAAATATTTTAATACTTTTGCAATCTGCAAGTCTGTAAAAAAATTTAAAAATCTAATTTCTTGAGTTTCAATATAATTTTTTGGAATATTTCTTGCAGACAAATACAAAAATGGAGGTGCAATGGGAGAAACAAAGGGTTTTACATTGATTGAACTCATGGTTGTTATCATTATCATAGGGGTTTTAAGTGCCATAGGAATTGCCAATTACATAAAAATGACTGAAAAGGCAAGGGTGGCATCATTAATGGCAAACATGCATACTGTGCAGATAGAGGTTGAACTCTTTGGAACGGACAGCCTCGTATATCCCTCAGATGCAGCACAGATAATCTCTATTTTGCCACAGAATGTTTACAACCCATACAACAAATCATTACCTGCACTCCAGAACAGGGCAGATGAAGATATACCAGGTGTTGTTGAATACTATGTTTACTCTTCAAGAAGCCTCTACCAGATAACAGGATTTAATAAGGACACTGAGGCAATAGACTTAACCCTGACTCCATCAAGGGCATTATTCTGATGCAAATTGCAATATTTTTGCAAATTGCAAAAACCATGTTAAAAAAGTCATTGGGAATAAGGATGTTATATCTGGAACAGAACTTGTAAATATAAGAATTGATGAAGGAAATTAAAACCTAAAAAAGGAGGTGTTTTATGAAGAAGAGAGGTTTCACACTGATTGAGTTGATGGTCGTGGTTGTTATTATTGGTATCCTTGCGGCCATCGCGATCCCCAACTTTGTGAAGGTGATTGAGAAGGCGAAGAGATCATCGGTACAAGCAAACATGCACACAATGCAGACCACGGTTGAGGCCATTGCTGTGGATAGTGCAGGTGCATATCCTGCTGGGACAGCCATTATTAACAGTGAGCTTCCTTCCAACTACAAGAATCCTTACAGCAATGCAACAGGTTATGGAACTGCATGGACAAATACAGATGCGAGTACAAGCATTCCTGGTATAGTAGGTTATGTATGCCTCACAAGTCAGACCAGTTACCGTATCACCGGTGCTGGTAGAGACGCTCTTATCAATCTAACCCTCACAGCAGGTCAGTAATTTTAGAAGGGGGGGGCACCCCCCCTTTTTTATTTCCTGTATGCCCAATAATGGAAGGAATTGAACAGTCCCTCTATATGAAATTTTACATAGCCAGATTCATTCACCGGGACCTCTATTAGTGTAAAGCCATCCTGAAAGTTTACATCCTTTTTGAATATCTCACTTCCATTTGCATATATAGTTATTGTTGTTTCTTTAATGCGGAAATTCACTGGAAACTTCTCAATAATACTCTGAACTTTTCCATTGTATAGGCCTTTATACCTTGCAACAAGAATA
>JAGGTX010000238.1 GCA_021163525.1 Caldifarciminota bacterium | reverse complement strand
TTATGTGGTTTCTTTGCACAGGGGTTTCTCTTATAATCACCTTTTTCGGAAAAATTGGAATATTCTCAAAACTTGGTGTGTTCACAAATCTTGGTGTAGGGACTACAAATAACCCCTATTCTATACTGTATATAGTGGATTACTTTCTCACAGGTTTGCTTGTAGGTGGTGGGAGTGAACCTGTTCATTCCGTTATAAATTCACTTGAAAAGAAAAAAGAGGAGTTGAAGATAAGGGTAAGGGGTGAAAAGGACTGAAGATTTTTTAATAGAATATATAGATAACCTTTTTTCATCCGCACTTATTGGTGATGATTGTGCATTGATTGATAACAGGATTATAACAAAGGATATTTTTATTATGGGAACACATTTTCCTGAAAAACTTCCCTTTTATTATGCTGGCTGGAGGAGTTTTGCAGGTGCACTGAGTGATATAGCAGCCATGGGTGGAAAACCTGAGTATTTTTTTATGGGTATAGCAGGGGAAAGTGGTGAAGTGATCAAAGAATTGGTTAAGGGTATTTCTGAACTTGCTCATATATATGGAGTGGAACTTGCGGGCGGTGATACCGTATTTTCCAGACTTGCTGTGCTTTCATTCACCATTGTTGGTAAGGCAGAGAAACCAATTATGCGAAGAGGAGCAGGACCTGGTGATTATGTTTATATCACAGGTGAACTTGGTGGTTCAAGGGCAGGGCTTGAACTTTTTTTGTCGGGAGAAAGGGCAACAGAAAAATTTATAAAACCACTTCCCAGGATAAAAGAGGGGATTGAACTTGTGAAGAAATACAACATCACATCAATGATTGATATATCAGATGGACTTTTGAGAGACGCAGAGAGAATAAGCAAAATAAATGGTGTATCAATAAATCTTTCTGGGGAGAGAATCCCGGTTAATCAGGATGCCATGTATTATTGCAAAGAGAGAGACTTAGACCCTGTTAAATTCTCTGTGAATAGTGGAGAAGAATATGAACTTCTCTTCACTTCACCTGATGATATTAAAGAAGATTATGTGACCAGGATTGGAGAGGTGACGGGAGGGATCGGGATTAACCTGGATGGAAATCCTGCATCTCCAGAGGGATTTGAACACTTCAGGGAGGTGGAATGAAAATAAAGCCTGTGTGTTTTCCCTGAGCAATGAACTTTGCATTGAGGACAATGAAGTTTGTTGGAGAGGAAAACAATACAGAACTCATGATAAAGGTTGCCAGGGGGATTGCCAGTATAAAACCTGATAAAACACCTGCACATATGGGGACAATCATAAGCAGGATTATAAGGACCGAGACAGGGAAAGAGGACCCATACCTTGAGGAAAAGAGGAGGGAGAATGAGATTGCCTTGGAGGTTTACCCCCTTCTTAAAGAGTATGTCAGGAATTCACACGACCCGCTTGGCGCTGCATTGAAGGTCTCTGCACTGGGGAATGCAATAGACCTGGGTGTCAGTGGAGAGATTCGTCTTGACTTTGAAAAACTGGAAGAGGAACTCCATTTTGAGTTCAAAAAGGACGAGAAAGAAATTTTTAGAGAAAGATTAAAAGGGGCAAAATCCCTGCTACTGATAGCAGACAATGCAGGTGAGATTATTTTTGACAGGATTCTCCTTGAGGAGATTACAGGGCTGAAGAGAATGGTTGCAGTTAAGTCCGGGCCCGTGATAAACGACATCACAATAAAGGATATATATGGAACAGGGATTGAGAATATTGCTGAGATTGTTGAAACGGGTTCAGACTCTCTGGGAATAATCATGGAAGAGGTATCAGAAGATTTCAGAAGGATATTTTATGATGTGGATGTCGTTATTGCAAAAGGGCATGCAAACACCGAAACCCTTGTTGATATAGACAGGGAGGTCTTCTTCCTCTTGAGGGCAAAATGTGATTATGTTGCTGAATACATGGGTGTGAAAAAATACGACTTTATATTTGAAAGGGGTAGACAAAGATAAATTTACACCGGTATCCAAAATTTTCAATCAATGGAAAAACTTGACAAATTATTTTCTTCGCAGCCATGTTTTATTGAATTTTAAAACAGGTTTTAAATCTGGTGAAATATGATTATAAGAGCAAAGGATAATGGGCGTTTTGAGAAAGGTATATGCGAACAAATCAAAAGGCTCGGGGCTTTGCATACCTGCAAAACATTATATAAAATTGCTCACATAAAGAGTGAAGAAGAATGAATCCTATTGCAAAACAAATATTATGGATAGCGGTTTTTCTTTACTGGGTTAGGGTTTCAGGCAATACCTGAACTTTTCCGAAGAAATGAAAGGGTTTATGAGGTAACGGGAACATGGGTAAGGAATCTGAGAATATTAATTTTTATTGTGCCGATTATATCGGCTCCTTTTGATACCCAGCCAGGGATAGAAGGTATATTAGGTTCTTTGTTCAGGATTGTTGGAATAATCTTAGTTGCTTTTGGGATAAATTTCATAGCAGTTACATCCAGATATTTGCTCAAAGTTGCTGGGCCAGAGCAGATACCGAGAGAAATTATCACCAATGGAATATACGGTAAAGTGAGAAACCCCATATTATGCCTCTAAGGGACGGAGGATAAATTTATAAATTTATCAAACTGTCAAATTTTCAAACTCCGTCCCCGGAGAAAAGTTGCATCAAAAAAATTGATGGGTTTAATTTCAAAGGGCATTACAGAGGAACAGATTATGGAATTTGTTGACAGTGCAAATGATTCAGGCATAAGAAGGGTAAAAATGTATTTTCTTATTGGGGTCCTGAGGAAGACTTATCCGATATTGAGGAAATGGCAGGATTGATAACCAAGTTAAATAAGACATTCAAAGGGGAGGTGAGGATGAGTGTTAATGTTATGATACCCAAACCATTCACAGCATTTGAAAAGGTGTCCCTTATACCAGAGGAGGATTACAAGCAAAGGGTATCTCTGTTAAGGAAACTGGTTAAGGGTATTAGGGTGGATATCATGCCTTATGCTGAAGCATACACACAGACCCTGTTCTCAAGGGGTGATAGAAGAATATTTTTTGATAAGGATATTAATAGCGATGTTTTTGTATATCACATGGATTCAATGGATGTTCTTCCCTGGGAATTCATAAAAGAAAACCCCTCTGAAGCAGAGGGGTTTATCAAGGGGGTAAAATAATAAAAAGTAATAATTAAACCTTTATAAGACCTTTATCAAGTTTTTTCAAACACTTTGAGCAAACCTTTATCTTTTTTGTTCTCCCGTTCTCCTTTATCTTAATCACATGAAGATTCGGATATCTCACCCTCTTTGTAACCCTGTGAGAATGGGATATCTGTGCTCCAAATTGTGGTCCTTTTCCGCATATATCACATCTTCTTGCCATGTTTCCTCCTTTTTGTAGTCTTAATATATAACAATTAACAGAATTGTCAAGGGAGGTACCCCCCTGAAAAAAAGGGGGGGACGGTGCATGTATTCGTGTATTTATGTAAAAACATAATTTATTGAATATAAGTGGGTTGATGTTATCCTGATAGTTTTTGCATAAAATTTCATGAAATTACATTTTTAATTGTTCCACAATTCACTGATTACAAATAGATTACAATGAAGAGAAATTTATGTGTGTTTATAAATGCATAAATGCATGCACCGTCCCCACATGAAAAGGAAAGGGTGTCCTGCTGTTGTTCTTTTTTATGAAAATATTTGGTGCAGGTCTCTTATATGAGAGAAAGAATGCTTCTCCTCTCTGGATCAGGGTCTCTTGTTGCTGGTGGAAAGCAACAATACCTTACGCACAAGCGTTATTCTGCCCTGTTTTAGCACAATAAAGTAGACACCTCCGGGTATGGATTCCACAGATTTCCTGAATCTTCCAGTTTTCTGTCCATTGAGCCTCTTTACAATCCTTCCATCCGATTCAATGACTGAAATGGTATAAGGAAGATTTTTTTCTATAGTATAAGTGAATTCAATTTTTTGAACACAGAGAGAGGGGGCATTTAAGAATAGATGGGGAGTTTCATTATCGGGAATATTCACTATATTGCTGATCTTTTCCACAAATACACTCTCTTCATCTATACCATAATATCCAACAATGAATATATTATTGTTTCCGTCTATTGCCATGTCCTGAATATAAATCTCTGAAATTTCACCCGATAATAGCCTCACATATTCGTACCAGTAAAGGTCACCATAATGGTTGCATTTAATTATAATACTGCAAAAACCATAGTTATCCATATCAACAATTCTCTCACCAATGTAAAACCTTCCAGCGCCATCAATGGCTGCGCAGCGAGGTTCATTCCAGGAAGTAAATATGGGGATGTAAAGGTCAAAACTTTGCCATGTTCCACTTGAATCCATCATTACACAATAATCAACAGGATGCTCTGCATAATAGTAAACCTTATATCCCACAACAAGTGAATAGCCATAAGGGTCAACAACAATATCTGTAGGTGTATTTAAACAAAAGTAGGAGCATTTCCTTTCCCACAATATGTTAACCAATGAATCAAGCTTTAATGTTCTATATAAGTATATATGGCCGCAAAAAGAATCAGGTCTGCTATTTTCGCCAACAACAAGAAGGGCATTCGTAGAGTCAATGGCCATCATATTCAGGCTTAAACAACTATCCATGTTTATTTTTTTATAAAACAGGAGTTTCCCATCTGGATTATATTTTAAAATGATACCATGTTCCTCAAGCACATAAATATTATTATTTGAATTAACCACAATATCATTGCCAGATTCGTAAGGTATTAAACCAGGTGTCTGTAGCCATATCAAATTTCCTTCTGGTGAATATTTTACTGTTAGACACCCTTCATCTGATTTTCCAGTAAGGTAAATATAGCCGTTTCTGTCACTGGCTATCCCATGGAGTTCCACGCCTTCAGGTGAATTCAAGGTATCAATCCATACAATCCCACCCTTCTGATTGAACTTCACAATATACTTACTTCCGCATACATATATGTTATTACTATTATCCAGATGTACCTTAAATGGTAAATAAGGGGAAAGGAAGCTCAGGAAATGTGTCCATTCTACCACATAATCACCCATCAGCAATAGGGGTGATAAAAAAACTAACAAATGAAAGGTCTTAAGCCTTTTAATCATTTTTACACCTCATTATAATATAAACATAAATCCAAAGAATTCAAGATATTTATTAACCCTAAAAAAATCAACTAAAGCACGAATTTTTGGTATGAAATCTATGATGATTTGGAAGGAGACTTTAAGGTAGTCTGGAAACGGGAAGAACTTGACAAGGTGAAGTTCTTTAAGACTTTGAAACAGGTTTAAATCTGGTGGAATATGATGATTAAGGATAAAGAACAATGTTCATTTATAGAAAGGTATATATGAACAGAATGGGTATGAAGGAGCTAAGTGAGATGCCCGAGCCCCTTAGGGACGGTGCATGTATTTATGTATTTATGAATTTCAGGATTTTTCTATCTTCCCTAACATTCAGAAAATAAAATGGTTACAGAGAGTAAATTTTGCTTTGATTTTTCATTTTTATCAAAAGAACGCAGGAGATTTTATAATAATTTGATATACAAAGAGATAAGAATTTTTACAAATACACGAATACATGCACCGTCCCCTTAAGAAAGTGCATAGAATGTTCCCCGTATGGCATGGGATTGAAATCCCTATTCCTTGTTGACAAACAGGTTCCATAGATTAGAATTATCCCATGGTTTTCTTTGTTCTTGCAGGTCTTGAAATGCTTCTTTCAACATCACTACCCATGGGAAGCCTGAGCAATCCATTCACTTCAGGTGTTGATGCTGAGGTGAGGCTTGCTTCCGGTTATCCCTTTGTATCAATGGAGATTACCTCATACACCAATTCTACGCTTTCACTGAGGTTTTTGTCCCTTGGTGCTGGTCTCAGACTTTCGGGTGATTGGTATGGTATAGGGTTGGGGATTAATGGAGCCCTTGCTCAGCGATGGTTTTGTGGAGGATATGAAAGGGTGTTTCTGCCCATTGGTGTTGTTCTTTTTGAGCCCGGATGGAGTTTTAATGAAAAGAGGGTTTTTCTCACACTAAAGATAAAAGAGGTATTTAATGAAACATACACACCTGATATTGTTGATATTGGCATTGGCATCAGGATGTAGTTCGGGCCCCGGTGTCAGACTCGGGAGTACATACTTCCCCCTTTACGAGGGTGCAAGCTGGATATACTCTGTTTCTTCTGGTGGAACTGCTGAGATTCTTATGGAGGGACAAGGGGATTCAACGTATCATACAGCCATAAATGGAGTGCCCTATCTTTTTCAAAGATTGCCTGATGGGATTTATAACATCAAGGATGAATACCAGACCATCAATGGTGAAAAGATTGAGTTTGGAACATTCTATGAGTTTTATTTGCCAGACCCACCCGTTGATGGAATGGTTGTTGAAGACAGCATTTTATCAACAAAGTTCTATTATGGGGATACACTCAGTTTTCTTTTCAAATACAGAATTTGTGTTCATTATACAGGTAACATGAAGGCAGGGGATAATCTTTTCCACGAGGTTTACAGGGTTACAAGGATGGAGATAAGAAACAGTGATACTTTAACCACAACAGAATGGTATGCACCTGAAATAGGATTGATTAAAAGAGAGGAAGGTGAGGATATCTGGGAGATTAGAGAATGGTTGCTACCCTGATAATTTTCTTTGTTGTTTATATCCTCTTTGCCACTGTACATAAAAGAAGGGATGTTATTATATGGGCGGGAATATTGCTGATAATACTCACAGGGAATCTGAAACCCCTGAATGTTTTGAGGTTTGTAAACTGGAATATTATTCTAATCTTTGCAGGGTTTCTCATAATAACCGATGCAATGGTGAAGGATAATGTGCCAGCACTTTTTGCAGAGAGAATTGTTGCACACTCCAGAGGGGTTCTGGGTTCTGTAATCCTTGTCTCGGGTTTTGCAGGTTTGATTTCCATGTTTCTTGAGAATGTTGCCACTGTGTTGATAGTTGCACCTGTTGCCATTGCCATTGCAAGGGAGGCGGAGGTTTCACCCATTCCTTACCTGATGGGCATAACCCTTTCCTCCAATCTTCAGGGGACAGCAACCCTTGTGGGTGACCCACCAAGCCTCATACTTGCCGATTATATGAAGATGACCTTCCTTGATTTTTTCTATCTTGATGGCAGGGCAGGTATTTTCTTTGCAGTTGAGATTGGTGCTATATCATCACTTTTTGTGATTTATCTACTTTACAGGGGTTTGAGGGGAAAGGAACTTAAACCAATAAAGGTTGAGCCAGTGAAGTCTATCCGTTCAATTGTAGCATTTATTATAGCCCTTGTGTGGCTTTTCCTTGCTTCCATGTCCCACAGGTTTTTTGGCATTGCGGGTGGGCTTGGTTCCTTCATAATTGCAATTGTTCTTCTTATCACCATGAGAAGGGATGGAAAGGATATTTTGAAGAAGTTTGACCTTGAAACCACATTCATACTCATGGGCATATTCGTCCTTATAAGGGCAATAACCGATGTGGGGGTTGTTGACCTGATTGCTCATGGGATTGAGAAGTATATGGGTGGCAGTCTTTTCTTTACATTCACCTCCCTCATAGTTTTATCAGTTTTCCTATCGGCCTTTATTGATAATGTCCCATATGTAACAGCAATGATACCAGTGGGGATGAAACTTGCCAGTAGTTTCAATGTTTCCCCATATCTTTTCCCTTTTGCGATTGTGATTGCAGCAACCGTGGGTGGTAATATCACACCAATAGGTGCTGCGGCAAACATAGTAACATTCGGAATAATGAAGAGGGAAGGCCTGAAATTTGGGTTCTGGCAGTTTGTCAGGGTTGGTCTTCTCTTCACACTTGCAGGGGTCTTTGCCTCTTCAGTATTTCTCTGGCTGGTATGGAGATAAAAAGGATAATCATGGGTAACTTAA
>JAGGTX010000241.1 GCA_021163525.1 Caldifarciminota bacterium | reverse complement strand
CTGCCGAGAATCTATCCCTCTATGCCGTTCTAACAAAGAGAACGCCCCAGAACATAGTTCTTAATATTGGCTTAGGTAGAGGAAGATTTATTGGTTATGGACCAAGGAGTCAATGGTTCCATCTACCGTTCCTTGAAAATCCCAATCTCCTGATTGGGCTCTTCGGTTCTCTTTATCAGTCTATTGGTCCTGTCTCCTATGGATTTGAGTTTGACGGTAGGGACTTAAACATAGGTCTAAAGTATCAAATGGACGCCTTCACCCTTGGGTTTGCTTTCACCAAGGTTGAGCAACTCCTTCCTGGAGGAGAATGGAGACCAAGGGTTGCGTTTGGATTGACCTATGGAATTCCTCTTACCTCCAGAAAACTCAATACACTTTCACTCCTCATTGTTGATAAAAAGGGAAACCCTGTAAATTCGTATGTGAGTATAAAGGATGCTTCCGGGAAAACTTTATATGAAGGACCTGTGAATGGTGTGTATGAACTTAAAACAGAATATACAGGCCCTGCAAAAATCCGAATAAAAGCAAAAAATTATGAGGTTTACAACGCAAAAATCGTGATACCGAAAGGGAAAAGCAAGGGGAAATTCACACTTAAGCCTTATGTGCTTGAAGGAACTGTAAATGTCAGAGTATTTGACCTCCAGGACAACAGCCCTGGCAATGGAACCATAGTTATTACAGATGCAAATGGAAAGCAAGTTATAAATCAGCAGGTAATGGGTAAAGCAACATTCAAATTGAAACAGGGTGAATACAATGTAAAGGTTCATCCTGGAACCAAAAAATACTATGAGTGGTCAGGTAAATTCACGGTTAAGAGGAAACAAACCATAAACCTTGAAGTTGGCCTTGTGAGGAAAAAATTCAAACTTGTCCTGCACAAGATAGAATTTGAAACAGGGAAGGCCATAATAAAGCCTGCATTCTATCCTTATCTTGACGAGGTAGCAAAATCTATAAAGATGGCTGTGGAGAGTAACCCAACTCTCCTGATTGAGATCCAGGGGCACACAGACTCACAGGGTTCGGCATCCTACAACTTGAAACTCTCCCAGTTGAGGGCAGAAGCAGTTAAGGAATATTTAGTCACCAGGCACGGGATAGACCCCAACAGATTGATAGCAAGGGGGTATGGAGAAACCAGACCTATTGCATCAAATAGAAACAGAGAAGGAAGGGCAAGGAACAGAAGGGTTGAATTTGTAGTTTTGCAGAAATAATAAAATCTTTTTTAAAGATGGGGAGGTATCAAAATATTTCACCCAATAGTCTAATGTTTGATCTTGAAACCATCGGTGGATAGACCTATTGATGGTTTCTTTTTCAGAGTATTACAAACTCTTTTATCAACAGCCACCCTGATATCACTTATTGGATATATGCTTTCTTTCAGGGATATGGGGATTACCCTGATTATCTATTATGATTTTCCTCAATCCGAACCCATTGCTGATAATGGAACACAGGAGGAAATAGATAAAAACAGAAGGGTTGAATACAGGACGGGTGGAAATCCAGACCTTATGAAGGTGCTTGTAAAGGGGAATGTGCTGGTTCAGGACTTTGAAGTATTCAGGGATGAAAACTCTCTGATAGACTGGAAAGCGAATCTGTGCCTGCATCAGGGGCATTCACAACAGAGATGTAATTATCCCTTCAAAAATTTAGATGCATCTTCTGGTGGCATTGGGTTTATGTAAAACCCTGTGCCCCATTCAAAGCCTGCCACCCTTGTCAGCTTCGGTATAACCTCAATATGCCAGTGGTAGTCAAACTCAATTGAAGGCCATTTCCCCGAGATCTGGGTTGGTGCAGTGTGAACAATGAAGTTGTAAGCAGGGTCATTCAATACATTATAGTATCTCTTGAAAAGGAACATAAACACCTCTGTGAGTGCTTCAATCTCTTTGTCCTCTATCTCTTCAAAGAAGGCAGAGTGCCTCAATGGAAGGATCCAGACCTCAAAAGGAAATCTTGATGCATAGGGTGTGAATGCAATAAAATGCTTGTTTCTGAACACTATTCTCCTTCCCTCACCAATTTCCCTCTCTATAACAGAACAAAAAACACATCTGTTGTTCTTACTGAAAAAATTCCTTGCACCATATAATTCCTCCGATACCCTTTTGGGAACAATAGGGGTTGCTATTATCTGTGAATGGGAATGGGAAAGAGAGGCACCTGCCTCTGACCCGTAATTCTTAAAAATAAGGATATACTTCAATCTTTTGTCTTTCTTCAGGGCAAGATACCTCTCCCTGTATGTCTCAATCACAAGTTTAATCTCATCAGAAGACATATTGTAGAGAAACTTTGTATGCTCTGGGGTTTCAATTATCACCTCGTGCCTTCCAACACCATTCATATGCTGATAAATACCTTCCTTAATCCGGTGTGTCTCTCCTTCTGATACAAGTGCAGGAAACTTATTTGGAACAACCCTTACCTTCCACCCTGGTGTATCGGGCTCTCCACTCTCTCTAACAGAATAGACCTCCGGTGGTGTTTTACCCTCGTTCCCCACACAGAAGGGACAAAATCCCTTACTTATCCTCAGTCCCCTTTCTCCGGCAAAGTCATCCGGTCTTTTT
>JAGGTX010000219.1 GCA_021163525.1 Caldifarciminota bacterium | reverse complement strand
ATTCTTTTTAGTGTCCTGGATTTTGTTGAGGTCAATGTTTTCTTTAAAAACCATCCCCAGATTGTCAGTAAAAGGACCAGAATAATCAATGATATAGATTTTTCTAAAATGGAAGGTTCTGGCAGAAAGAGTTTTTTTAAGAAATGAAGAGGATAAAGTAAGTCCATGGAGAAACAGGCTGTTGTGTAGAAAAAACGAAGAATAGCCCTGTCAAATTCAAATGGAGCAATAATTCCTCCTACTCCATGTAGAATGATTGTCCTTATAACAATGAAAATGATTGAGAATAGGAAATACGGCAAGAATATCTTGAATTTTTGTATGTTTGGTATATCTCTTTGAAGAAGTAAAAGATAGCTCAATATAATAAATGGGAAAATAATTGCAAATTCTTTACTACCCAGAGCCAATAGATAAAACAACAGGGAAAAGCAAATAGAAAGTTTAGGTCGTTTCATTTTTTGATGATTCTGAAAAAAGAAAAAGGAAAGCAAAAGAAAAAAAGAGGCCAGAATATCCTGTCTAAAAGCTATGGTTATAACATTTTCTAACAAAACTGGATGAATGGAAAAGATAAATGCACCAAGAAAGGGAATCCATATATTCCCTTTAACAAGTCGGGAAGAAAGCAAAAAAACTAAAATGGTGACAGATATATGCAGGATGAGGTTTGTTAAGTTATATCCAAAAGGTTGTAAACCCCAAATGGCATAATCCATACTGAATGATAGAACCGATAGGGGTCTATAATGTTTAAGTAGCTGCGTAAAGGAAGAACCATGCATCAGGGGAGTGGTAAAGATTTTGATAAAATCCTGAAAAGAGGAAATCCTGGAAGTTTCAATAAGAGTGAGGGTGTCAGGATCAACAAAATAGTGGTTTAAATATTTTTTATAAAGAAGTAGATTAAATACTATTAATATTAAAGTCATAATAAACAAATTTGTTTTTTCCCTGTGTTTCAGGATTAAACTTTGCATAACCAGATTGTAATTGTGTCTATAATATTGTCAAGATAAGATGAAATTGAGTTGACCTCAGTAAAATTTTATTTATAATCAGTGCGATGAAAAAGATTACTGTTCTGGTATCAGGAGAAAAAGAATCACCTGATGGCATCAGGGCGTTTTATCTTTTCAGGGATATTGATAATATCAATGTAATTTTCAGGGAAAACAGGTTTTTTTATTATCTTGCTGTTTTCCAGGTGCTTTTCTTCAGACTTGAAAGGGTGGTTTACTTTGTTGGTTTTGACACAATTTCCATAATACTCGCCATACTCAGGAGTACATTCTTTCCTGTTAAGATTGTGTATGATACAGGTGATTTACAGTGTGAACTTTCACGTTCATTTCGCTCACGATTCTTTACCGGACTGGTATGTCTTCTTGAGAACTGGCTTTTCAGGAATGCATGCCTGGTGATACCCAGAACAGAGGCATTGAAGCAGATTTTAATTGGCAAAGTTAAGCATATTTATGTTATTAGGGATGGGGTGGACTTTGAACTTTATTCACAATATACTGCCATTCCAGAAGGGGTTGTTGTTGGTACCACTGGAACATTCCACAGGGATATGAGGACAGGGAGAATCAGTGGGAGTGAGGTTATAGAGGTTCTGATTGAATTGAAGAAGATGGGAATTGGGGGAAGGGGATTGATTGCAGGTAAGGGTTCTGTATACAGGATGTTGAGAAAGATGTCCAGGGATGCAGGTGTTGAAGTTGACTTTGTTGAAGGGTGGACAGAATACAGGAAATTTCCAGAGTTACTTCAGAGGATTACATTTGCCATCAATCTCCAGACCAATGATGCTATTGGCAGGGTGAGGCTTGGGGGTAAAATTCCTCCTTTCCTTGCTACAGGCAGGTATATTTTCTCAACTGATGTCCCTGAGTGTGTGAAGTATCTTAAACCTGAATTTATTGTTCATTACAATGGTAGTTATGATAGGGATTTCCCATCAAAGGTAGCACGGAGGATTGCGTATCTGTTAGAACACAGGGAAGAGATGAACGATAGAATGTTGGGTTTATCAATTGCAGAAAGGTATTTTGATTATAAAAAACTCAGCAGGGAGTTGAAGAATATCCTGCGTTCTAAAGTTCTTTGATTTTCTTCAGTAGTTTTATCCTTTCCCTATCACCAAACTTTGCCCTTTTTACTGTTTCTTCAAAGAAGTTTATTGTCTTTTCATAAAGTTCTCTATCAACAGGATAGGGTATACCATCCTTACCTCCATGGGCAAATGAGAACCTTGCAGGGTCTTCGTATGATGGTTTTTCTCCGTAAATCAACTCACCGATAAGGGATAGTGCCCTTATTGATTTTGGACCCATTCCATTTTTTAGCAGGAGGGACTCAAAATCTTCAGGTGGATTCTCATAGGTCTTCAGGTATATTTTATAAAGCCTTTCTGGATGTATATCTTCTACCTCAATGTTGTGTCTATCAGGCAGGGATTTCTTTATCATTTCTATCTCCCTGATGTTTTCCTCAGGAAGCCGCCGGGAGAGTTCAAGTATTAGGTTTCTATTACCCCTGGAATCTCTGTGAACAAGGTTCAGAGGAGAAAAGAATCCTTCAGAAATTATACCCGAATGTGGCTCCTCAATAAATGAGTTTATTTCGCTACCATCCCAGTGGTATCTTCTTGCCTTCCTTCTCTTAATATTCATTCCCTGCTGAATTACTACCCAGTTCCCATGCAAGTCAAACATAATTGTATGGTGGTAAATATTGAATCCATCCTGAATCATTGAATTATCAACCTTTGCAACAAGTCTGCTTATCTTTATAAGGTTCTCAGCATTAACCCCTGTTTCATCCCCTATAAATTTAATCTCCTCAGGTGTTTTACGGGCAGTTTTCCCCTTTCCACCACATAAGAATAGTCCCGCATCCAAATCTTTGAGGGCAATTTTGACAGCGCCAAGGACTGTGGTGGTAAGTCCACTTGAATGCCAGTCAAAACCAAGGATGCATCCAAAGGACTGGAACCAGAATGGGTCGGAGAATTTTTTCATAATGAAGACTGGTGGATGGTCAAGCAGGATGGTTTCAATGATTGCCCTTGATAATCTCACCATTTTCTGGAAAAGCCATCCGGGAGGTCTTCCATAATGGAGGGGTAAGTTGAGTTCTCTTCGCATTATTGTTCAGAAATGCTTTTTAAAAGGAGTTCAAGGGATTTACCTTTAAAGACATCTTCCGGGATGATTAATCTGATGCTGTTGCTTTCAGGTATAACAAGTAGATTCTTTTTCTGGAAAAGGGTGTAATCCTTCAATACAACATCCAGTTTTATCCCATCGGGATGTTCTTTAATCCCCATGATTTTTGCTACAGAGTGGTTAAACATGAGGGGCTTATGAATAAATTCCCTCAATCTATCCATTGATACTGGAAGAACAACCTCATCAGGGATTGAGGCTTCCTCAATCAACCTATCAACAGCAGGGTGAACCACCTTTTTGAATTCCAGATAGTAAATCTCTTTTCCCATGCTTCTCCACTTTTTTTCATACTTGGTCTGGAAGTAGCCATCAGGGTTTATTCTGTATCCATTTTCAAAAACGGGTCTCCATACCCTGTAGTGCTGGACCTCTTCAAGTATGAAATCCCTATAAAAGGGGTCATCAGTCAATATGTGCATCCTTGCATTCTTCTTTGCCCTTGAAGCAGTTAAAAGATTAAATGACCGATCAAGAAGCCTTCTCTTTTCGTGCCTCTTCTTTGGCCAGGGGTCAGGAAAGTTGATGTATATCCTTTCAAGGGAACATTCAGGGATAAGAAGGTGAAATGCGGAATCCGCATCAAGGTGTATCAATTTTACATTATTCAAGCCCTGCTTTTCAATCTTCTTTGAGGCCTTTCTTACGGAGACAATTGAATAATCTATTCCTATATAGTTTCTATCTGGATGGCTCTGTGCCTTGTGGAGAAGGAAGGCACCATCTCCAAAGCCTATTTCACACTCTACAGGGTGGAAGTTTCCAAAGTTTTTTTCAAAATTAAGGGGTTTTTCAACCTTTACCCAGTCCAGTATAACATCCTCTCTTTTCATAATATAATTTATATATTGCTAATCCTTTCTGTCAATGGGAGGAATCAATTTGTAGATAATAATCTCTTTCCCCGTGTAAATAGGGAGTCTGGATTTCTCTGGGGCAATTCCGGAAATATCCGGGAAATTATTTTTATCTGATTCACGCCTGATAACAAGGAATATGTTTTTGTAATGTGAGAGATTGATGTTATTTAATTGATTAAAGGAAACCCAGTTTTGCTGGAAAATAAAGGGGTTAATCAGTTCAATCGCCTCTGATGAAAGTATTAGGATATCACATTCTCCTGTTTTTTTGTATATTGTTTCTGCCATTTTCCTGTGTCTGTTCAGGTATATCTGATGTTTCCATATCATTCCTGTGTCAAATATAAAAAGTAAAGGAAGAATCCATGTAAGGGTAATCTTGAGGACATGGCCTTTATCCACATAATTTGCATAGAGGAGAAGCATAAATGGTATTGCAGGAAGCATGAACCTCTGACCCATAACAAGGGTTTCAATTGGGTTGCTTCCCCTATCAATGTAGAAATATAATGAGTATGTAATTAAAAATATAATTATGGTTAGTAAAAAACCTGTGAATTTTCTTTTTATCCCCTGGACAAGTGTAATAACAAGCATGAAGGGATAAAGGACATTCAGGGATATAAGGTAATACAGGCCTGATGTCCCGAGATATTTCATTGAGAATGTCCCTGCTCCGGTTCTTATGAAGGGGAGGATAAAATTTCCCCATGCTACCCGGTTGTAAAGAAGTAAAAGGCCAAGCCCGAGAAAAATCCCTGGCAAAATCTTTAAGACATCCTTATGCCTTTTTTCAAGCAAAAGGCCTGTGCAGATACCCAGAGGAATAAGTAAGTTGGTATATCTTATAAGCAGATTAAATCCAAGAGAGATACCTGCAAGGTAATACTTCTTTTTTAGAATCAGGTAAACCCCAAGTAGAGCAAAGAACATACTTGGAATATCACTCATCAAGGTTCTGGAATATAATATAATGGATGGGTGGAGTAGATAGAGTAGAGCCATTTTCCTGTCAATACTGTAATATTCAAGTATCTTCAGAAAGAGAAGAAATCCAGCAAGAAAGAAGATATAGTTTCTCAGGAAGCCCAATTTCCAGTTGATTATAGTGAATGGCGCAAGGAGCAGTGAATTTCCTATTGGATATTTATTTATAAGATGTTTTCCTGTTCTAATTGCCGCTATTGTATTTTTTAATCCAGCGATGTCAAGAAAGCAAGTTCCCCTATCAAGGGCATAAGCAGTGGAGAGATAGGCCTGTTCGTCACTTATGGCATAGTAAGGTGGATAGAAAATAAATAGAATCACTGCCAGGAGCACTGGATAGAGAATAGATGCAGTTTTATCTAAGAATTTCCATATAGAGTTTTTCATATTTCTTTGCCATATT
>JAGGTX010000085.1 GCA_021163525.1 Caldifarciminota bacterium | reverse complement strand
TGAGATAGGGATGGTGAAGGTTCAGGATGGGGAAATCATTGACCGGTTCCAGAGTTTTGTTAATCCTGGAGTTCCTCTCAGGGAGGAGATATCCGTTTTAACGGGGATTACAGATGAGATGCTTAAGGATGCACCTGCCATATTTGACCTGCTTGACAGGGTATCAGATTTTGTTAAGGGAGAGGTTCTTGTTGGGCATAATGTTGAATTTGATGCTGGCTTTCTTTCAAAGTACATTCCTATTGAGAATACGCTTTTGGATACCCTTAAACTCTCAAGAATACTCCTCCCTTTCACACCCGACCACAAACTCGGAACCGTGGCAAGGTATCTCGGAATAGAGGTACCTGTTGAGCACAGGGCACTTGATGATGCCATAACCACATACCATATACTTGAGAAACTGAAGGAACTCATACCTGAAACCGACTACAGGGTGCTGATTGGCACAAGGGATATATTGCCTGAGGGTGGAGAAAAGCAGTTCCTTACCAATCTTGTAAACCTGTCCGTGAAGAAGGGTTTGAATGCTAAAGGGTATCCATTCCCCATACCAGAAAATGTAAAAATTCCTGCAATGGAAGAAACAGTAAGGATTGATGTGGAGAAGGCACTCTCCTCTGAAATCCTTGAAAGAAGGGAACAGCAGGTTGAACTGGCAAAAAGGGTTGAAGAGGCTTTTGAAAGGGAGGAGTTTCTCATAGCAGAGGCGCCCACTGGTATAGGGAAATCACTTGCATATCTGCTTCCCTCAATGAAATTCTCAAAAGAAAAACAGGAGAAGATATACATATCCACATTTACAAAGACATTGCAGGAACAATTGTTGAATAAGGATATTCCCCTTGCAGAAAAACTCACTGGATTGGGGGTAAAGGTTGTTCTCCAGAAGGGGAAGAACAACTACCTGTGCCTGAAAAAATTCGTAAACATGCGGGGGGATGAAAAACCCGAGGTCTATGCAGGTCTGTTTTTCTGGTCAAAGATCACGAAGACAGGTGACCTTTCAGAGGTTTTTCAAATATTGAAGAACACGGATATTATATATTACCAGATGGATGATACCTGCACTGGTTCTGAATGTCCATTTTACCGTGATTGTTTCTACTTCAGGATGAAGAGGGAACTTGCAGATGCAAACATCGTTCTTTCAAACCATGCACTTATATTCAGAGAGGGGATTGAGACCCCTTACATTGTGTTTGATGAGGCACATGAACTTGAGCGGGTTGCCACGGATGCCCTTTCAAGGACCTTCAGATACTCACATCTCAGATACCTCCAGAGGGTAATGAAACCGTTGCTAACAAGGAAAAAATATAGAGAACTTGAGGAGAAAATGAAGGATATGGAGAAAGTCTATCAGGAGGTTGTGGATACGTTGATGCCTGCACTTGAGAAATTCAATACAACCCCCTATGACGAAAACAATGTAAACAGGCTGATCAAAATATCCGACTTTCTGGAGGGGATAAGTGAATTCACAGATGATGAAAACGTGATGGCGATTGTTGATAGATTAAAATCAGACCTCTCCCTCATCATCCATATGGATGACCCTGCTTATGCCTTCTATGCAAGATGGCTGAGCAGGAATGACCCGCTCTCCGTTGAATTTGTTGCTGCACCTGTTGATGTCTCGGAGAAGCTTTCAGAGTTTTTCAGGGGTGTGAACACAGCCGTCTTCACCTCTGCCACCCTCACCATTGCACACTCATTCAGTTTCTTCAAGGACAGGATGGGGTTGCGTGGGTTCAGGGAGAAAACCATCACAGTGAAGATTCCAGAGGTGTATGATTATGTGAATCAGTTGAAGATAATCATCCCCCTGTTCCTTCCATATCCAGATAGACCTGATTTTCCGAAGAAGGCTGCAGAATTGATCATGGGGCTCACGCATTTAAGAAAGGGAAGTTTGATACTGTTCACCTCCTATCAACAGATGGAGATGGTCCATTCCCTTGTTTCAGACCACATGGAGGTTGCAGGTATCACACTCCTGAAGCAGTCAAGGATGACGAGCAGGTCAGCACTTATTGAAAAGTTCAAGGAGGATATTGAATCGGTTCTCATGGGCACAAGCACATTCTGGCAGGGGATTGATATTCCAGGTGAGGCACTTGAGATTCTTATTATGGCGAAACTTCCATTTCCCAATATGAACGACCCCGTACTGAGGGCGAGGAGCAAGAGAATAGAAATGGAGGGAGAATCCTCATTTGAAAGATTATCACTCCCCCTTGCTGTTCTCAAGTTCAGGCAGGGGATTGGAAGGGTTATACGGTCAAAGGAAGACAGGGGTGTTATCATTATTCTTGACAGGAGGATGCTTGAAAAGGATTATGGAACCATGTTCATAGAGTCCCTGCCCGTTGACATAATACCCGCCACCTCATTAACAGAACTGATCACCGAGATTGAAAAATTCTTCAATGTATAAATCAGGTAACTTAGTAGTTTCTGATTCTCCCTTGACTTAAACAGATTTGTTGTTTATAGTTTGAAAAAAGGAGGTTTTAGATGGAATATAAGCCGGTGAAGGCGCCGAGAGGGACAAAAATCTCCTGTAAATCCTGGCTTCTTGAGGCTCCCCTGAGAATGCTCATGAACAACCTTGACCCTGAAGTGGCAAAGGACCCTGAACACCTGATTGTTTATGGTGGAACAGGAAGGGCAGCAAGGAGCTGGGAGTGCTTCCACAAGATTGTAGAGACCCTTCAGAATATGGATGTGGATGATACACTCCTCATACAGTCAGGAAAACCAGTTGCTGTGTTCAAAACCCATCCATGGGCACCAAGGGTTCTCATCGCAAATTCACTCCTTGTTCCCAAGTGGGCAACCCTTGAAGAGTTCCTGAAACTTGAATCAATGGGTCTCACCATGTATGGGCAGATGACCGCAGGTTCCTGGATCTACATCGGAACACAGGGAATCCTTCAGGGAACCTATGAAACAGTGGGTTCACTTGCAAATGAGGAGTTTGGGGGAACCCTGAAGGGGAAGTGGGTTCTTTCCTCAGGTCTTGGAGAAATGGGCGGTGCACAGCCACTTGCCTTCACAATGAATGAAGGTGTTACGATCGTCATAGAGGTGGATAAGCGGGCAATTGATAGAAGGCTCAATACAAAGTATCTTGATACATGGACAGATAACCTTGATGAAGCATTGAGGATGAAGGATGAGGCGTTGAAGGAGGGAAAACCGCTATCAATAGGTCTCCTTGCCAATGCAGCAGATATTGTTCCTGAACTTGCAAGAAGGGATATTGTTCCTGATGTTGTTACGGACCAGACTGCTGCTCATGACCCCCTCAATGGATACATCCCACAGGGACTTACTGTTGAAGAGGCAGCAGCACTTAGAAAGAAAGCCCCAGATGAGTACATGAAGAGGGCATATGACTCAATTGCTGTCCATGTGAGGGGCTGGCTTGAACTCCAGAAGAAGGGTGCAAGATGTTTTGAATACGGGAACAATATAAGAAGAAGGGCACAGGAGGCAGGTGTTGAGAATGCCTTTGATATTCCTGGTTATGTGCCAAAGTACATAAGACCATTGTTCTCAAAGGGAAGTGGCCCATTCAGGTGGGCTGCACTCTCTGGTGAACCAG
>JAGGTX010000060.1 GCA_021163525.1 Caldifarciminota bacterium | reverse complement strand
TCCCACTTCTGGCATTCTCCCAGATTGAGGCAGAGAAACTGAATGTTGGTGTGGAAGGAACAGTGGGTATTAAGCCAGAGTTTTACATGAATCTCGGTGGCCACTTTGGGAAGATGTTCACCGATAATGTTGAGTTTGGTATAAGTGGTTCCTTTAGCCATCACGATGGAAGCACTGGCTTTGATGCAGGTGCCCTTGTCTATTACCACATGATGCTTGCAGAGGGGATTTTTGGTTTTGCAGGTGTTGAGGTTATGTTCCCCATAAAACCTTCCTTTTCCAATAATGAGAGTTTAAATCTTGGATTGGACTACTTTGTTGGGGATAATTTCGCTCTGCGGGTCTACAACAAACTTTACCTCTCCGAGTTTGACTTTGGAAACTTCTACGATTATATAATTGTTGGAACTGTCGCCTATTTCTAATCCATAAGCCATTCATGAAGGGGGGGATGCCCCCCCTTTTTTAATCAAACCACTTTTGCCAGTAAACCCATTGGTTCAAACATTGACAACCTTACAGGTAAAAGTTATTATTAGTGCAGGCGAGAGTGGCGGAACTGGTATACGCGCTGGATTTAGGATCCAGTGCCCGGAGGGCTTGGGGGTTCGAGTCCCCCCTCTCGCAGTGAATCCAGGAAGGAAGGACGGTTATGGCTGAATACACACTTGAGGTAAAGAAAGAGGAACTTGATAAGAAGATTAAGGAACTTGCAGAAAAGTATAGAAAGGATGTTATGGTTCCTGGTTTCAGGAAGGGCAAGGCACCTGTTGAACTGATCAAGGTCAGGTTCAGCAGGGAACTTGAGGCAGAGGGTTTTCAGGAGATTGCAGGTGCAAAACTTGAAGAGATCCTTGAGAAATATAGACCCTTCATTTATGCAGGTCCTGATGTGCTTGATGTAAAAAAGGATGAAGAAAAAGGGAATATAACCCTGAAGGTGGTGCTTGAAGTGCCCCCGGAGATTGGAAAGATAGATTACAAGAAACTTTCCAGGGAACTTCCCGGCGGTGAAGTTACCGAGAAGGATGTTGAAAAGGAACTTGCCAAACTCAGGGAGATAAATGCCGAACTTAAACCTGTGAAGAGAAAGATTAAGAAGGGCGATAGTGTGCTTGTGGATATAGAGATGGACGATGTGAAGATGACCAATTATTCACTTGACATAGGGAATGACACACTCTCCAGGTTTGTAAAGGGAATGAAGGCGGGTGAGGAAAAAAAGGAGGATATAGAGTTCCCAGTGAAATTCTCAATACCTGAACTTGCAGGTAAGAAAGGTGAAATCAGGGTTAGGGTGCTTGATGTGAAGGAGAAGGTATTACCAGAGATAGATGATGAATTCGCAAAGAACATGGGTTTTGAAAATCTGGATGAAATGAAGAAGGAAATAAGGGCACAACTTGAAGAGGATGTAAAGGAGAATCTGGAGAAGAAGATAAGGGATAAAATCCTGGATAACCTTCTTGAACAGTTTGACATTGAACCGCCAGATAGCCTGGTGAGGTCTCTATCCGTGAATATGACAAAGTCGGATGCAGAGAAGGAGGCAAAGAGGATTGCAATCCTTGATGCCATTGCATTGAAGGAGAAGATTGAGATCACGGATGAGGATATTGACAGGAAACTTAACGAGGTGGCTGAAGGAAAGATTGATGAGGAGAAACTTTCGGGTTATAGGGAAAATTTAAGGCCAGTTCTAATCAGGGAAAAGACCATTGAATTCCTTATAAAAAAAGTGAGGGATGAAGATGGAGATAATTGAGCAGATACCGTTTGTGATAGAGAAGACCGCCCATGGTGAAAGGGCATACGACATATATTCAAGGCTCCTTAAGGATAGAATTATTTTCCTTGGTTCACTTTTGAATGAACAGGTTGCCAATGTTGTGATAGCACAGCTTTTATTTCTTGAGGCACAGGAACCCGACAGGGATATTTATCTTTACATAAACAGCCCAGGTGGTCTGGTGAGTGCTGGACTTGCCATCTATGATACAATCCAGTACATAAAACCCGATGTTTCAACCATATGTATGGGTGTTGCAGCAAGTATGGCAGCTGTTCTGCTTGCAGCTGGTGCACCTGGTAAAAGGTACGCCCTTCCCCATTCAAGGATTTTGCTCCATCAGCCAATGGGTGGTGCACAGGGGACTGCCGAGGATATAAAGATACACGCAGAGGAGATTTTAAAGATAAGAAAGATAATCAATGAGATACTTTCACAACATACGAACCAGCCCCTGAAGAGGATTGAGAAGGATACGGACAGGGATTTCTGGATGTCAGCACTTGAAGCAAAGGAGTACGGGATTGTTGATGAGGTAATTACAAATAGAGGGGAGATGAATGCCAAAGCAGATTAGATGTTCCTTCTGCGGTAAAACATATAAAGAAACAGGAAGGATGTTCCATGGGATACGGGATGCCTACATATGCCCTGATTGTATTGAATTACTCCATGAGATTCTGAGGATTGAACCGGCTGCCAGGGCAAAGGGTGAGATAAAACTCCAGACCCCTCAGGAGATAAAGAAGGAACTGGATAAATATGTCGTAGGCCAGGAACATGCAAAGAAGGTTCTCTCTGTTGCAGTTTACAACCACTATAAAAGGATACTTAGCAAGACCAGCAGGGATGTGGATATAGAGAAAAGCAACATACTGATGATTGGTCCAACCGGGGTTGGGAAAACATACCTTGTCCAGACACTTGCAAAGATACTGAATGTTCCACTTGCAATAGGTGACGCAACAGCCCTCACAGAGGCAGGTTATGTGGGTGAAGATGTTGAGAATCTCCTCGTGAGGTTACTTCAGGCATGCAACTACGACCTTAAGATGGCAGAGATGGGGATTGTTTATATTGATGAGATTGACAAGATTTCCAGAAAATCAGAGAATCCTTCCATCACAAGGGATGTTTCAGGCGAAGGTGTTCAGCAGGCACTCCTTAAGATTGTTGAAGGTGATAAGGTGAATGTGCCTCCCAAAGGTGGAAGAAAACACCCTGAACAGGCCTTCATACAGGTGAACACAAAGAATATCCTCTTCATTGGTGGTGGAACATTTGATGGTATAGAGAATGTGGTGAAATACAGAATTGGAAAGGCCGCTGTGGGATTCAATGCACCAATTAAGGCACAGGAAGATATGAGGAAGTATGAACTCCTGAAGTTGATTGAGCCAGAAGACCTCGTAAAGTATGGAATGATACCAGAACTTGTTGGAAGATTTCCGGTTATCACCCCACTCCATGACCTGACCGAGGATGACCTTGTAAAGATACTCACAGAACCAAAGAATGCACTTGTGAAGCAGTATCAGGAACTTATAAAGATGGATGGTGTGAAACTCTATTTTGAGGCAGATGCACTCCATGCAATAGCAAAGAAGGCACTGGGATTAAAAACAGGTGCAAGGGGATTGAGGGGTGCTATGGAAGATATTATGCTTGATATTATGTACAGGATACCTGGACTTAAGGGGGTTAAGGAATGCATTATAACAAGATCCGTTGTTGAAAACAATGAGGAACCCATTTTTGTTTACAGGGAAAAAAGAAGAAAGGCAGAATGAACAGGTTTCCGGTCCTATATATTGAGGAAGAGGTTCTTTTCCCATTAAATTCCATTCCCTACATATTGAATAATGGGCATGAAATCCTCACCATTGAAAGGGCAATGGATAATTTCAATGGTAAAGTGGTTGTTATTCCATCAGGAATTTCAAATCTTGAAAGGGAATACTCCACTATAGCAGAGGTGGTTTCACTGGATGAAACCGCAAGGGGTATCAGGATAGTTCTCCAGGGGGAGGATAGGTGCAGGATTAAGTCAATAAGGGAAATTCGCGGGGTTCCCTTTGCGGATGTTGAGGTCGTTTTTGAAGAAATAGAGGATTACAGGAAGGCCCTTGCTCTCACCAGGGCTGTAAAGAGGCTTCTTCTTGAGTTCACAGCCCTATCAGAGGCGGAAAGGGCACCAGGTATTGAGGCACTTGTTCAGGAGAATGACCCTGTAACCTTTCTGTACAGAACCCTTTCTGCAATCCCGCTGAACAACAATGTTAAATGGCATATCTATCAACTTGAAGGTATTGAGACAAAACTTGATAAGATACTTGAGGCAATATCAACAGACCTTGAGGTTGCAAGGCTTGAGAAGGAGATACTTGACAAGGTTAAGGATAGGCTGTCAAAAAATCAGAAGCAGTATCTGCTCCATGAACAGTTGAAGGTGATACAGAAGGAACTGGGAAGGGAGGAGGATGAGGATATTCAGAAATTGAAGGAAACGATTGAAAAATCAAATATGCCAGATGAGGCAAGGGAGAAGGCACTTTCAGAACTGGATAGGCTCAAAAAAATCCCCCCTATGTCTCCAGAGAGTGTTGTTATCAGGAATTACCTTGACTGGCTCCTTAAACTTCCCTGGAACAATGGAAAACAGGAAGAGATGGATATAAAGAAGGTTCAGGAGGTGCTTGAGAAGAACCACTATGGTCTGGAGAAGGTGAAGGAGACCATCATTGAATACCTCAGTGTTTTGAAACTCACAGGTTCTTCAAAGGGACACATCCTTTGTTTTGTTGGACCACCAGGTGTTGGTAAGACATCCCTTGGCAGGTCTATTGCAGAGGCACTTGGGAGGAAGTTTGTAAGGGCATCACTTGGGGGTGTGAAGGATGAGGCAGAGATAAGGGGGCATAGGAGAACCTATGTTGGGTCAATGCCAGGAAAGATTATTCAGGAGATTGCAAGGGCAGGTGTGAACAACCCTGTGTTCCTGCTTGATGAGGTGGACAAGATAGGTGTTGATTACAGGGGGGACCCTGCAAGTGCACTCCTTGAGGTGCTTGACCCTGAGGTGAATCAATCATTTATGGACCACTATATTGAGATTGGTTATGACCTCTCCCATGTTCTCTTCATCACCACAGCCAATGTTACCTATTCAATACCACCCCCACTCCTTGATAGAATGGAGATAATCAACCTTCCAGGTTACCTTGAGTTTGAAAAGATTGAGATCGCAAAGAGGCATCTCATCCCGAAAATAATTGAGGATACAGGTTTAAGGCAAAGGGATTTCAGGGTATCTGATGGGGTTATAAAGAAGATAATTAAGGAGTATACACAGGAGGCAGGCGTTAGAAACCTTGAAAGGTCATTGAGGAAGATTGCAAGGAAGATTGCAAGGGAGAAGGCATTTGGTTCCAGAAGGATTCCCAGAATAACCATTAAAAACATAGAGGATTTTCTGGGTGTTCCAAAATTCAAGGGTTTCAAGAAAAAGCAGGGGGTGGGGGTTGCAACAGGGCTTGCATGGACACCAGTTGGTGGTGAAGTCATGCAGGTGGAAACAAGGGTGATGGATGGTGAGGGTAATCTCATACTCACAGGCCAGATGGGGGATGTGATGAAGGAATCTGCAATGGCTGCATTGAGCGTGATAAGGAGCAATTACAAAAAATATGGACTTAACAGGGATTTCTACAGAAAACTGGATGTTCATGTCCACATACCTGAAGGTGCAGTTCCAAAGGATGGACCATCAGCAGGTGTTACCATTTTCTCATCAATACTCAGTGCACTCACGAAGAAACAAACAAAGGGAGATGTTGCAATGACGGGTGAAATCACATTGAGTGGCAGGATTCTCGGGGTTGGTGGCCTCACTGCCAAGCTCATGGCTGCAAGGAGTGCAGGGGTAAAAAATGTCATTTTACCCCTTGATAATGAAAGGGATATAAAAGAGGTTCCAGAGGCCGTTAAAACGGGGCTCAATCTGATATTCGTAAAAAATACAGAGGATGTAGTGGAAAATGCCTTCTAAGTATCAGGTTAAGAATCCATCAAGGTACATAATACTGGTTTACATTACTATGATTTTATCTGGGACGATTCTATTATCTCTGCCCATCTCATCAAAGGGTATAAGTTCCATTGATGCACTGTTCACTGCAACATCTGCCTTCTGTGTAACAGGTCTGATAGTGAAGGATACAGCGGTTGATTTCACGCTCTTTGGGAAGGTGGTTATTCTTATTCTTATACAGATTGGGGGTCTGGGATACATGGCATTTTCCAACCTTCTCCTGATCATGTTCAGAAGGATACCAAACCTGAGGCAAAGGATGGTGGCAAAGGAGGAGTATGGCCTTCTATCAATGGAGGAGATTGTCCAATTTTTGAAGTGGATTGTGGTAACAACAATTGTTTTTGAAGTCTCCGGGATGATTGTGCTATTCTCAGGGTTTTCCCAAATTCTTCCCTTCAAGGAGGCCTTGAATCAGGCAGTGTTTCATTCTGTCAGTGCATTCTGCAATGCTGGTTTCAGCACCTTTTCAACCAACCTTACAGGATTTTACAGGTATCCACTGATCAGCATAACCGTTGCAATACTTATCATAGTGGGCGGGATAGGTTTTATTGTTTTGAGGGACATTGGTATGAGGCTTACGGGCAATAAGAAGTTTCTTGATGTTCATACGAGGATTGTTCTCCTCACCACAGTTATCCTCATCCTTGTGTATACAGGGCTTATTATACTTACCGAAAAGGGGAATACACTCAGGGGCCTTTCAAGGGGATATGCCTTTCTTGCTGGTTTCTTCACAGCAATAACACCAAGAACAGCAGGTTTTAACCTTGTTAATACAGGCTCACTACTCCCTATTACCCTTCTTCTGGTGATGCTGGGAATGTTCATAGGTGCATCACCTGGAGGCACGGGTGGTGGGGTTAAAACAACAACCTTTGTGGTTCTTCTCATGTGGATGAAGAATAGATTGAAAGGTCGTCTCTACACGAATGTCTTTAAGAGGAGGATTTCAGAACCGACCCTGAACAAGGCATTCCTTCTTCTTTTCCTGTCTGTTCTGTATATCTTCACCATGACCACCCTGTTGACATACACAGAGAAAAAGGTGTATAATGAGAGAGGTTTCTTACCTCTACTTTTTGAAGAGGTTTCTGCCTTTGGGACAGTAGGGTTGTCCATGGGTTCAAGCCAGAGGAGTGAGGTGAGCCTTGCAGGTGATTTTACAGTTGCAGGGAAACTGATACTGATAGTGACCATGATATTTGGAAGGGCAGGACCACTGGTTATTGCTGCTTCCCTATTCAGACCAAGGGAAGAGGTGATAAAGTATCCTGCCGCAAAAATACTCATAGGATAGGTGGAGAATGAAGGATGTTGTTGTAATTGGGCTTGGAGCCTTTGGCTCAACAGTTGCACTTGAACTTGCAAAGAGGGACTGCAATGTATTGGTGATTGACAGGGACGAGGAGCAGGTTGAGGCACTCTCCCAGTATGTTGTGAATGCCGTTACTGCGGATGCTACAGACCCAAGGGCGCTCAAAGAGGCAGGGGTTGAAAACTTCAAGATAGCGGTTGTGAGTGTTGGTGAGGATATTGCATCAAGCATACTTATCACGATGAATCTGAAAGAATTAGGTGTTGATTATGTTGTTACAAAGGCAACAACAGAACTTCAGGGAAGGATATTAAGGAAGATAGGTGCGGATAAGGTTATCTTCCCTGAAAGGGATATTGCATTGAGAACTGCTGAAAGCATAGCAAACCCTTCAATCTTTGAGTATATTGAACTTTCGCCCTCTTATGGTATAATTGAGATTGTGGCACCACCGCAGGTGATTGGAAAAACATTGAGAGAGAGCCAGATAAGGTCAAAGTATGGGTTGAACCTGATTGCAATTAAGAGGGAGGTGCCCATTATTGATGAGGGTGGTAAGACTGTTTTGAATGAGGAGATAATTGTTTCACCATCCAGTGATGAGAAACTTATAGAGGGGGATGTGCTTGTCTTGATTGGTAAATACGATGACCTGGAGAGGTTTAAGAAACTCAGGAGGTGAAAGAGGGATAATGGAGAAGGAAATAGACCCTGGAACCCTTGAGGACCTGAAGGAGGTAGGAAGGTTTTATCTTCTGCATCAGAGGTTTAAGGAGGCGATTGAATCTTTGAAAAAGGCGGATGAATCCAGCAATGTCCCTGACCCTGAAGTTTACTATCTTCTTGGAATGGCCTATGAGAGTATAAGAAATTATGAGGAGGCAAGGAAATACTACGAAAAGGCACTCCAGTATGATAAAGATTTTGCACTTGCTAAGGAAAGGCTTGAAAAGATTGTGGGTAAATAATGGAGATAAAAAATAGCCCCCTTCCTTTAGTGGGAATTGATAGTGATGGCAGGGTCATTGAACATAATGAAAATTTTTCAAATATCATTGGTTCAGACATAAAAGGTGCATATCTCAGGGATTTTATTCATCCATCTTCATTGAAAACATATGAAAAATTGAGGAAAGGAGAAATCGCAAGGGGAATTGTTATTATTTATACTGTTAATGGTGAGAGGGATTTCAGGCTTTACCGAATTGAAGAGGAGGGGAGAACCGCCTTTGTTTTGGTTGACATATCAACAGAGATAAAGCTCACATCACTCCTTGAGAAACAGAGGGATTATTTCACGGATTTTCTGAACTCACTGGATTATGGTGTTCTTATTGTTGACAGTCGTATTAAACCCATAGGTAGAAACAAACTTTTCAATAAAATGCTTAAATACGGGGATATGGATGAGGAGAGGTTTATTGACAAGTACAGGGAAGACCTCGTGCTTGTGAAGGATTCAAGGAAGGGAAAATCATTCTTTGCAAGATTCAGAGGAAATATGATTAAGATTCAGTTAATACCATTCCTCCACAGAGGGGTTATTATACTCCTCTCAAATGCAAACCAGTTGATAAGGGTGAAACTCGCAGACAACCTTTTCAGAATAATTGTATCCCAGCCTTTCAAAAGGGCGGTTAAAATGATGGTAAAGGAGATAATGGATACCCTCCAGATAGATTCAGTATCCATCACAGTATCCTTCCCACGGTTTGAATTTACCGCTGGCAAAGGTAACCTGGTTTTTGAAAAGTTTGAGACAGAGAGGTATTCAGTTATAGTAGGTCTGCCCGGGTTCCTTGATGATGCACTTCTCCAGGGCGTTTTTGAGGATATAAGACTATCCCTTGGTGCACTTTTGAACTCAACCATCCTTGAATCAGAGAGAAACTTCTTCCACAGGGTGTTCACACTGTCTGAAAGGCTTTTAACAGCAGAAAATATTGAGGAATTTGGGAAAAGGCTTAAAATTGGGCTTGAGAGTATTACAGGTCACAGGGTAGGGATTGTTCTTACTGAATATTCGAATAAGGTGAAACTGGGGAAAAGATTTACCGGGTATGAGAATCTGAAGTTCAATATTTCAGATTGTGAACTTAATGTCTGGTTAAACTGGGAAGATTTAATCACGGTTGAAAGAAGGCTGTTGCTTACATTCCTTGAGATTCACTTTTCAAGGTTCGTGCAAAATATGAAGGTGCAAAAACTCTACAATAGGTTCGCAAACCTTTATGAAATGACGAATCTTCTCTTCAATAATGAGTTCAGGAAGGTTTATAAGAAGGTTCTCAATCTTGCCACAGGTATAGGTGGGGACTATATCTCTTTGATAAAATTGAGGGGTGATGGTTCAGGTTTCTTTGTTTATTCAACAGGTTATTCAGACAGAGAGATTGAAGAGATAAACAGAAAACTCAAGGAGATTTACTCACCCTTTAACAAAGATGCGTACAGATTTTTCAGTGAGACAATGAGAAATGGTATGGCATACAAAAGGGTGAGAAAGGGGACCGGCATTGAAAGGTTTGTTGTGCATAAGGGCATAAAACACCTTTACATGTTTGCAATTGGAAGGGATTCACCAGAACCATACATTTTTACAGTGGGGTTTAAGTCTGAAAAGAAACCTACACGGGAACAGTTGATAATGTTCTCAGACCTTGCACACCAGATTTCCTTTGTTGGATTCAGGGATGTTTACATGAATATGAACAGGGGAATTTCAGAGATTCTCAAAACCCTTTCCTCTGTTGATTACTGGGTGAAGGATGAGGGGAAGTTCAGGAAGAACATGATGATAATTGCGAAAAAAATAGCTGAGATAGTTTCAGCGAAACAGGGTTATTTCTTTAAGGTTGAAAATGGTTATCTTAAATGTGTATTTTTCACGGAAAAAAAGTATGATGATATTCCGGAAAGGATAAAACTTTCATCCATACCCACTGCAAAAAGGGCTTTGAAGAGGATGGAGACCCTTGTACTGAAAAAAACATCTAATGAACATCCACTTGTTGATGAAACAGACTTCAGACCAGTGATGGTGTTTATTCCATTGAATATTCCAGGACTTGGTAAATATGTCCTTGTTTACAAGAAGACGGGCTCCATCCCCTTCACAGAGGATTTGATTAACCTTCTTTCATTGATTGGAATTCTAATAAACACATTATCAGGAAAATATGCCTCTTTGGGAAAGATACATGAACTCCTTATGTTTCTGAAGACATATCCAGAAAAACCTCCATTGAAGAAAAATGGCAATTTCTTTTACATAAAGAAGATGTCAAAGATAAGAAACAAAAGGGTTCTTTCTGAGCTGAACCGGAATAACTGGGTTCGTTCAGGAGATACTCTTTATTTCAAGATTGAACGCATTAAAGGTGATAACAACATCATTGTTCTGAAAGGCTTAAACGATGAAGAGATTGACTGTTTCAGGGAAATTTTAACCCTGTTTGTTAATTCCATATATGAGAAGAGCCGGATTGAGGAATTCAACAACAAGTTTATTTCCCTTTCCAGATCCCTTAAATCTGTTTCAAGTATGTCATATACAGAGGCAAAGGGAGTGATTCTGAAGGAGATAGTCTCAACAATGAACCTTGCCTATGCAGGCCTCTTTATCCGTGAAGATGACTATCTGAAACTTGATTCATTTTATGCCATGTCCCCTCAAAGTGTGAAGGATATCAGGATTCAATTGAGGAAGGATACAGTTACAACAAGGGCCTTTAATTCTGATAGACCAATCCTTGTTCAGGATGTTGAGAAATGCGATTTTTACCTTGAGGGAATAGTGGGCATAAAGAGTGAACTTGCCATCCCAATAACTTTTGGGGATGAGAAACTTGGGGTTCTTGACCTTGGAAGGGAAACAAAAGAGGGATTTTCAAATCTTGATATTCTCTTTGCTGAGGATGTGAGCCATCTTTTGAGTGTATGGCTCTGGATTTTCTTCACAGGTGAAAAGATAATAAAAGAGGAAAGATTGACCTCCCTTATTATGGATAACATAACAACGGGTCTTATAATAACAGACAGAAGTGGATTGGTGCTAAGTTCAAACAGGTTTATTGAGGAATGGCTTGGAGAAAACCTTGAAGGAAGGAATATTGTGGAGTATTTTAACCAGGAATCAATGAGGGAACCCCTTGAAGGAAGGTATGTTGACAGAATGATTTTTAATTTCAGGGATATGGTATTCGGCTATAGTGGCGCCCCCATGTTTGATGAAAATGGCAGGATAATTGGTGGGCTATACATTATCAGGGATCTGACAGAGATCAGGGAGATGGAGGAGAGAATAAAGAGACAGGAGAGGCTTGCCGCACTTGGTGAGATGTCAGCAGGTATGGCACACGAGATAAAAAATCCACTTGCTGCTGTGAAGGCGGGTATAGAGTATCTTATGCGTGGCGTTAGAGAAGAGGAAAAGATAGAAAGTTTTAACCTGATAATGAAGGAGATTAATAGGGTTGACAGAATAGTAAAGGGTATGCTTGCATATGCAAGGAGACCTCCATTAAGGATGAAGGAATTTGACATTTGTGAGTGTGTTGAGAAGGTTCTTGCCATCTATGGAATTAACAGCAGGGAGAAGAATATAAGGGTTGAAGTTCATTGTGTTGGTAGTATAATAATGTATGGAGATGAGGACCAGATTACAGAGGTAATATCCAATCTATTCCTCAATGCGGTTGATGCAACACCTGAGGGAGGTAAAATCTTGATAGGGATAGAAGAAAGGGACGATAAAGTGGTAATAAAGGTCTCAGACAATGGACCTGGTATTCCAGAAGAGGTGAAGGAAAAAATATTTAATCCTTTCTTCACCACCAGAAGCCAGGGAACAGGTCTTGGTCTTTCAATCACTCACAGGATAGTCACCGACCATGGTGGTATGATAAGTGTTGAGAATAACAGAGAAGGTGGTGCAACATTCACGGTAATTTTACCCAGGAGGAAAAATGGATGAGGATAAAATCCTGATAATTGACGATGAGGAAGCGCTTGCCCAGTTTATTGAAAAGATACTCTCTGGTATGGCAGACCCTGAGAATCCTGTAACTATCCAGATAGCAAATACAGGTCAGGATGGCATAAACCTTGCAAGGGAACTGGAACCCGATGTTGTTCTCCTTGATATAAAACTTCCTGATATATCAGGGATTGAGGTTCTCGCTCAACTGAAACAGATGGACCCTGATGTTCAGGTTGTTATGATGACGGGATTTGCCTCCCTTGAAACAGCAGTCGCAGCTGTGAGAGAGGGTGCATATGACTATATTAACAAGCCCTTTGATTCCTCAGAGCAGTTGAAGACAATAGTAAAGAATGCGCTTGAGAGAAGGCACCTGATAATGGAGAAGAAAAGACTTATGACCGAACTCACCGAGGTGAACGAGGCGCTTGAAGAGGCGAACAGGATACTTGAGGAGAAAAAGGCACTTGTTGACAGACAACTTGAGGAAAAGATTCAGGAACTTCAGCGTTTGAATGAATTTTCAAGAAAACTTTCATCAGAGATTGACCTGTCAAAACTCATAGGGATTATCTTTGAGGAGACAAAGAATACAACCGATGCAGATGCCTGTGCACTTCTTCTAATGGACAGGAAACAAAAGACACTTGTTGTGAGAAAAACGGACAGTGCATTCCCGCTTGAGGTTGGAGGTGTTGTGGCGGTAGGTTCAAAACCCTTTGGTGAGATAGATAGCAAAGGAGCATGGACCTTTGATGAGACCATATGTGCACCAATAAGATTTGGCAATGAAGCCCTTGGGGTTGTATGTGTGAAGAAGGAAGGGGTGCAGTCTATGAAGGACCTTTTTGAAACCATCGCATCCTATGTGTCAGTTTCCCTGCACAATGCAATGCTCTTTGAAAGTTTAAAGTCCAGTTACATTGAGGCTGTTCTTTCCCTTATGCTTATAGAGGAGACAAAGGACCCTGGTATAAGGGAGCATTCACTCCGTGTTTCTGATATAGCCACAAGGATTGGTGGTGAACTCAAACTTGGTGAGAGTGACTTGAATGATGTAAGGTATGCTGCCCTCCTTCATGATATAGGAAAGGTGATTGATGAGAAGGAGAGTTTCATTACTGGTGAAAAGATTCTTTCTCCCATTAAGTTTCTCAAGACACCAAGCAGGTATGTTAGATATATGTCAGAACATTATGATGGTTCAGGAAAACCTGAGGGGCTAAAGGGAAATGAGATACCCATAGGTTCAAGGATTATTGCGGTTGCAAACAGATTTGATGAACTCCTCCAGGAAGGGAGGGATGAACCATCCGCCTTCAAGGAGATTGAATCTGGTGCAGAAAAGGAATTTGACCCTGAGATTGTTGAGGCATTGAGGAAGACCCTGAGGAAAAAGGGATTAAGTGTATAAAAAAGGAGGATGGTTATGGTGTTTTTACTTCTTTCGCTTACCTTAACTGGTTTTGATACACCTGAGAGTATGATTTCCGATGGAGAATTCATCTATGTCTCCTGTATAAACGGTTCTCCGACAAAGAAGGATGGTAATGGTTATATTGCAAAACTCAAGATGGATGGGACGATTGTAAAAAAGGATTTTGTCGCAGGACTTGATGCACCAAAGGGAATGTGGATAGTGGATAGTTTCCTCCTTGTCACTGATATTGACAGGGTGAGAATAATAAATCTAAAAAAGGGAAACCTGATAAAAACAATAGATGTAGATGGTGCGCATTTCCTCAACGACATAACAGGTGGGGACGGAAAGATATTTGTTAGTGATACAAAGAACAATGTTGTATATCAGTTTGATTACACACCACCATCTGGATTGGAACTTGAAACAAAGATAATTGTAACAGGTGGGCCTAATGGCCTCTTTTACAGACCACCACATCTTTACATTGTCACATGGAATAGCGGAAAGGTGATGTTTTACTGCACAAAGGGTAAGGAGTTTCATTGCCTGACCGAGGGCTATAAACAACTTGATGGTGTGTGGGTTGAGGGGAATGACATTATTTTCTCTTCCTGGGATGGTAAGATTTACTCATTGTCAGGTGATAGGAAGGTGGTTCTCTTCAAAAATCTTGTCTCCCCTGCGGATATCTCCATTGTGAACCATGTTATCCTCATACCTGAATTTATGGAGGACAGAATAAGGATAGAGAAACTGGAGTAAGCTCAGATATTCAGTATTATTCTGGCAATTGAGAAATAGATAAAGAGACCTGTCCAGTCAACAAGGGTGGAGAGGAGTGGACTGGAAACAACTGCAGGGTCTAATCTCATCGTGGAGATTACAATGGGTAGAATCGCACCTATTATGTTTGCCCAGATAACAACAAAAAAGATGGCAAGCCCTATGACAAGCGAGACCTCAATCCCATAACCACCAAGATAACTTCTGAGGAAGAGGAAAACTCCAAGCGTTGAACCGAGGAGCATTCCGACGAGTATCTCCTTACCAACAATCCTGACCCAGTCCTTCAGGGTGATATCCCCGGTGGCAAGTGCCCTTATTATGAGGGTTGATGATTGGGTTCCTGTATTACCACCGGAACCATTAATAACGGGTATAAAGATTGCAAGGACTATTACGGACTGGAGTATATACGAAAAATGCTGAATCACGGCAGATGATAGGAAACTTGCAATTAGAAGTGCAACCAGCCATATCACCCTCTTCCTGTAAAGGATACCAGGACCTGCACGGGAGTAGTCAATCTGTAATGGTTCAACAGAGGCTATCTTCTGGATGTCCTCGGTCGTTTCCTCTTCCACAACATCCATTATGTCGTCAAAGGTAACAATACCAATAAGTTTACCTTCAGAATCAACCACTGGAAGGGCAATTCTGTCGTATAGTTGCATTACCTTTGCAGCCTCCTCCTGGTCCTGATATGCAGAAAGTGCATGGATGTGCGTGTCCATGATGTTTTCAATCCTCTCCTCAGGGGAGGCAAGAACCAGGTCAGAGAGTTTCACCTCACCAATGAGTTTTCCCTCCCTATCTACAACATACAGTATATCAATGGTCTCAGCCTGTGTTCCATAGTTTCTAACATGTTCAATCGCCCTTTCAGATGTCCAGTGGGATTTTACCTTCACATAATCAGGTGTCATTAACCTTCCAACGCTGTCCTCTGGATACCCGAGAAGGCTCAAAGCCTCTTTCCTCTCATCAGGTGGGAGCAAATTTAATAATTTACTTGTAATCTCTGCAGGGAGTTCTTCAAACAGGGCGGTTCTGTCATCAGGGTCAAGTTCCTCAAGGATGTTTCTTATTGATTCTCCCTTCAGCCCAAGAAGAAGGTCTTCCTGTGCATCAGGGTCAAGGTAAGAGAAAACCTCTGCTGCTATTTTTTTGGGAAGAAGTCGGAAGAGGATAGGCTGGTCTTCCTCGGGTAGCCTCATAAGGAGTTCTGCAATCTCTGGTGCTTCCCAGTCAGAGATTGTCTCCTTCAAACTTGAGAAATCCTTTGTTTTTATAAGTTCCTGTATCTCAGGTCCCAATAATTTATTAAGGCTCATGAACAAATCCTTTCTTTTCTATGAATTTAAGCCACATGTATGATAAGTCAATACTAAATTTCAGGGCGGGAATATAAATTTACAAATCTCCCCTGGTGCCAGTTTCGTGGACACTCAGATAATTGCACGCAACTGTGTTTTTTCATATACGGGCTATTGCATACGCCGGGAAAAAGTAAACAGGAAAGTTATTGTAGTGGGTTTTACCCCAGAAATCCCGGGTTGCAACATAGAGACAGGGTGGTTTGTATTTCTTAGCAAAGTTTTTCAACCCAAAAGTTATTTCAGGTTCAGAAAATCTTTGATACTTTACCTCTATGGGAATTAACATGTCTTCATGTCTTATAACAAAATCAACCTCCTGCTTACTCTGAGTCCTCCAGTAAAAAACTTCCTGAAGTATGGAGAGGTTTTTAACAATTTCCGAAAGAATAACCAGTTCCACCAGTTTACCTTTATCTTCTCTTAACTCCAGTATTCTGAAATCTTTTAAAACGGAGAAACTCGTCAAAGGAAAGTGTGTGTAAAATGAATACCCTTTTTCTGCCTGCAAGAGTGTGTTTGAACTTTTTCCTTATTTCAAAAGAGGAAGAACCAGTGACAATCAACTTTATATCCGGGTGATGGTCATGAATCATCTTTAAAAGATTGGAATGTTCTGGAATATATTGAATTTCATCAAGAAAAACAAAAAAGTTCTTTCTATTCTTTCTTTCCATCTCAAGGTACCGGATAAACTCAAAGGTTTTTCCGCCATCTCTCTTACTTCAATATCTTCCATGTCAAGAAACAATATGTTATCTTTTAATCGTGACTGTAAGTCTTTTAGAAGAGTAGTTTTGCCTACCTGCCGACCACCAAACAACACCACTATCTCGTTGCCACGAGTAGCCTTGAACACTTCACTAAGTAAGTTTCTTTGAATTATCATAATACCTCCTGACTTTTCTTTAAGAATTTTAAGGTATATCTGTAAATTTACTTGAAAAAACATCCTGCTGTCAAAAAAAGGGGGGGGGACGGTGCATGTATTTGTGTATTTATGGAAATTTGTAATTGCTTTATTTTCAAAAAGTTAAACCCTTATATGGTATTTTTCTATGGAAATATGTAGAAATATTCCATCCTGACAAATGTATAACATGTTTATTATCAGTATATTGAAACCTATGAGAAAATGTGCGGTTTTATAAATACATGTTTACATGCACCGTCCCCAGGTAAAAAAGATGTTACTTGTTAATGCCTGACCCCTAAATGCTTGACATTTTAAATTTTAATGATAACATAATTTTATAAGGTCTTTATGCCTATATTTATTAAATAGAAAGGAGTTGTGTTGACCGAAAAAGATTTAAATTTTGAAGAAAAACTCTGGAAAGCTGCTGATAAATTAAGGAAAAAGGTTGAAGTTCATGAGTATAAATATGTAGTTCTGGGAATGATTTTTCTCAGGTATATTTCCTTTGCCTTTGAAGAAAAAAAGAAGGACATTTTGTTCAGGGAATCAAAGAACCTTCCTGATGACTATAAAGACATTCTGCTTGAAGATAGAGACGCTTATTTAGCCGATGGAACGCTTTACATTCCAGAAAAGGCTAACTGGGAATATATAAAAACCCATGCAAACCAGCCTGACATTGGTGAAATTCTGGATAATGCAATAGAGATTCTGGAAAGGGAGTATCCCCGTCAATTGAAAGATGTTATACCAAAAATTTATACAAAAGTTAATCTCAGTCCTGATGACCTTGCCTACCTTATAAATGTTTTCTCATCAATTGAGTTTGGAACCGACCATAAGAAAAAGGACATATTTGGCAGGATCTATGAATACTTTCTTGGTAAATTTACCGAGGCGGAAGGGAAAAAGGGAGGGGAGTTTTATACACCCAGAAGTCTAACGAAGTTGATTGTGGAAATACTTGATGTCAATGAAGGAAGAATTTTTGACCCTGCGTGTGGCAGTGGAGGATTTTTTGTTTCTGCTCTTGAAAAACTTGAAAGAGAGGGAAGGGAAAAGGCAAAACTTGCGATTTATGGACAGGAATCCAAGGAATTTGTCTGGAAAATAGCAAAAATGAATCTTGCCATTCGCAATGCCGAAGGAGATATCCGCATAGGTGATTCTTATCACGAGGATAAATTTCCGGATTTAAGGGCAGATTATGTTGTATCAAATCCTCCCTTCAATGATAGCGGATGGGGTGCAGATAAGGTAAAAGCCGAAGACCCGAGATTTAAATACGGTATTCCACCTGATAACAACGGAAACTATGCATGGATTCAGCATTACATTTACCATCTCTCTCCAGAGGGGAAAGCCGGGTTTGTTATGGCAAACGGAGCACTATCTGGAGGTGGAGCAGAAGGGGAAATCAGAAAGAAAATAATTGAAGATGGCCTGGTGTATGGGATAATAGCCACTCCACCTAAGTTGTTTTACACGGTTTCTCTTCCTGTCTCCCTATGGTTTTTGAGGAAGTCCAGACCTGAACACATGAAGGGCAAGGTCTTGTTCATTTATGCCAAAAAGTTGTTCAAGCCAATTTCAAGAAGACAGGTTGTTTTCACAGAGGAGCATATAAC
>JAGGTX010000139.1 GCA_021163525.1 Caldifarciminota bacterium | reverse complement strand
TAATGAAGGAGGTTAAAAGGTTTGATTCCCTTGAAGAACGGGAGAAATTTTTTCAGGATTTGCTTGATACATTCAAGAAAAAAGATGGGGTGGATTATAACGATGGTATAAAGATTTTCTTTGAAGAAGGGTGGCTACATATAAGGAAGAGCGGAACCGAGCCAATTATCAGGTTTATTGCAGAGGGTGAGGATAGGGAATGGGTGGAGGATATTGTGAATAAATATGCTGGAGGAAGATAAATGTGTGGAATTGTGGGATACATAGGTGATAAGGATGTGAGCAGTGTCCTGATGTCAGGACTGTGGAAACTTGAATACAGGGGTTATGATTCAAGCGGCATTGCAGTTATAGACGATGGTGATCTGAAGGTAAGGAAGAGTTTTGGGAAACTGATGCAACTTCAGGAACTCCTCCAGAGGGAACCAGTTGGTGGAAGCCTTGGTATCGGACATACAAGATGGGCTACCCATGGTGAACCTTCAGACCAGAATGCTCATCCACAGACCGATTGCAATGGTAAAATAGCAGTTGTTCATAATGGTATTATTGAGAATTATTATACACTGAAAGAGGAACTTATAAAGAGAAGACATATCTTCAAGTCAACAACAGATACAGAGGTCATTGCCCACCTTGTTGAAGAAGAATTCAGAGGGGACCTCAAAGAGGCTGTTTTGAAGGCTGTGGAGAAACTTAAAGGCTCCTTTGCAATTGCCGTTATATCAGAAGACCAGCCGGACAGGATTGTGGCGTATAGAAAGGGGAGTCCTCTGATTATTGGACTTGGAAGGAATGAGAACCTCCTTGCCTCTGATATTCCTGCTGTGATAGGCCATACAAAGGAAGTCGTGATACTTGAGGATGACGAAATGGCTGTTCTAAAAAAGGATGGGGTTGAATTTTACACAAAGGATGGTGAAAGGATTGAAAAACAGGTGCAGGAAGTTCCATGGAAACCCGATGATATGGACAAAGGGGGATTCCCACACTACATGCTCAAAGAGATTTATGAACAGCCAGAGGTTATAAGGAGGAACATATCTTTGAGAATAAGAAATAAAAAGATAGACCTGGGAGAGAATTTTAATTTTACACCTGATGAACTTGCTCGCGTGAACAGGATAATCATTCAGGCATGCGGAACATCATGGCATGCTGGATACATAGGTAAGTATCTTCTGGAAGATATTGCAAGGGTTCATACAGAGGTGGATATATCCTCTGAGTTCAGATACAGAAACCCGGTCGTGAACGGTGAGACCCTTGTGATTGCCATAAGCCAGTCTGGTGAAACAGCAGATACCCTTGCAGGCATAAGGGAGGCAAAGGCAAAGTTTTTAAGGGTCCTATCCATTGTGAATGTCCTGGGAAGCACCATTGCCAGGGAGTCTGATGGTGTTATTTACATAAATGCAGGACCAGAGATAGGTGTTGCTTCCACAAAGGCATTCACTGCACAGGTTTTTAATGTCTATATGTTCACCCTTTATCTTGCAAGATTGAAGTGGACCATTCAAAAGGAGGAGATGCTGAAGAGACTTTCAGAACTTGAGGGGCTTCCTGATGCAATAGAGAGAATCCTCAAGAGGGATGATGTGATAAGAGGAATTGCAGAGAGGTTCAAGGATAAAAAACACTTCCTTTTTCTTGGAAGGGGAATAAATTATCCCACGGCACTTGAGGGTGCACTCAAATTGAAGGAGATTTCCTACATCCATGCAACTGGTTATCCTGCTGGTGAACTGAAACATGGACCACTTGCACTTGTGGATGAGAATATGCCTGTTGTGGCAATTGCAACCAGGTCCTCTGTGTATGAAAAAATGCTGAACAACCTTGAAGAGGTGAAATCCAGAGGGGGGGTGGTAATAAGTGTTGTAACAGAGGGTGACGAAAGGGCAAAGGCAGTATCAGATTATACGATTGAGGTTCCAGATGTTCCTGAATACCTTTCCCCCATTGTGAATGCTGTCCCCCTCCAGTTGCTTGCATATCACATTGCAGCACTCAATGGTAGAGATGTTGATAAACCAAGGAATCTTGCAAAAAGTGTAACGGTTGAATAGGAGGTTATATGCTCTTAGTCCTTGTTTCCTTTGCTTTTCTCTCAATGAGTCCTTCCCCCCATGTGAATGGTGTAGGCTGTGCATCCACTGGCCTTACAGGTGATTATCAGGTGTTCTGGAATCCTGCAGGTATTGAGGGAAGAGGGTTTCTCTCAACATATATGAATTATTCAGGTTTGAATTATGCAGGGGTTGGCTATATAACCAGATTCTCTGAATACAGGATGGGTTTTGTTCTTTCAACATTCTTTTCTGGAAACATGGTGCAGATGGATGAGAATGGTGAATCCCTTGGTGTTTTTATGGATGTCTATCTTGTTCCTGGTGTTTCACTTGCTGGAACAAAGGGAAAACTTTCTTATGGTTTTACACTTTTTTTACCATATGAGAGGGTGCTTGGTTACAGGGCCTATGGTGCAGGTATCAATCTTGGTGTTCAATACAGATACAGGGAGAATCTTACAATTGGAATCCTTGGAAGAAACATCGGATACATTTTCAGGCCACTTGTGGATTATAAATATCCACTTGATTATGAGATAAGGTTTGGTGGTGCTTACTATGGTAAAAACAACTTTTTCAGTTTGGACCTTGCATATCCCTTTAATCTATCCATTGGTGCTGGTTTCATGGTTTCTGATAGGTTTCTGTTTACTGGTGGTTACAATTCAAGGTTCAGAGAGGCGGCATCCTATCAATCCTTTGACTTTCTTACAGGACTAAACTTTGGATTGGGATTCAACAAAGGTATTTTGAGGTTCTCATACACCATTCTGTTTATGGGTGATATGGGACTTGCTCACAACATTGGTATAACTGTTAGATGAAGAACTTTGAACTTGCCAGGATGTTTGAAAAAATTGCAGATGCCCTTGAGATAAAGGGTGAGAATCAATTCAAGGTGATTGCCTATAGAAAGGTCTCAAGAATTCTGAAGGATTTCCCCGAAGATATTGAGAAGGTTTACAGAGAGGGAAGATTGAGGGAAATTCCTGGTATTGGTGAAGGAATAGCAAAAAAGATTTCTGAATACCTGAAAACAGGCGAGATGAAGAAATACAGGGAGGCGCTGGATGGTATCCCTCAGGGTCTTCTTGAACTCCTTGATATTCCCAATCTTGGACCCAAAACAATAAAACTTGCCCATGAGAAACTCGGTGTGAAGAATCTTGAGGACCTTAAAAGGGTGATTGAGGATGGTTCACTGGCCAAACTCCCTGGTATGGGGGCTAAAAAGGTTGAGAACATCAGGGTTGGGATAGAAATGGTTGAGAGGAAAGGTGGTGGGGAGAGACGGTTTCCCATCGGACTTGTATCACCAATTGTGGAAGAGATAGTTTCTGTGCTCTCCAGTATCAAGGGGGTGGAGAAGGTTATTCCTGCTGGCTCTTACAGGCGGTGCAAAGAGACCGTTGGTGACCTTGATTTTCTTACCATTGCAGAGGATAGGGAAAAGGTTATAACAACATTCACAGGAATGCCGATGGTTTCAAGGGTTATTGCCTCTGGAGGAACAAAGGCCTCTGTTATTGAGAGAAACCTTGGCATTCAGATGGACCTGAGGGTCTTACCCTCAGAGTCCTTTGGGGCTGCACTCCAGTACTTCACGGGTTCAAAGGCACACAACATAAAACTCAGAGGGATTGCGAAGGATAAGGGGCTTAAAATCAGTGAATACGGTGTTTTTAAGGGTGAAAATTACATTGCAGGGAGGACAGAAGAAGAGGTTTACAGGGCAATTGGGCTGGTCTGGATACCCCCTGAGATGAGGGAGGATAGGGGGGAGATTGAACTTGCGATGGAGGGTAAACTTCCTGAAATTCTTAAACTTGAGGATATAAAGGGAGACCTCCACATCCATTCAAAGTATTCTGATGGTGCAGATACCATTGAGAAAATTGCAAAATTCGGGAAGTCCCTTGGTTATGAGTATGTTGGCATTGCTGACCACTCAAGGAGCGTGAAGTATGCTGGTGGCATGGAGATTGATGACATTTACAAAAAGATGGAGGAGATTGAAACCCTGAACAAGAAAATATCAGGTATTACAATACTCATGGGAACAGAGGTTGACATACTCCAGGACGGAACCCTTGATTACCCTGATGAGGTGCTTGAAAAGATGGATTTTGTAATAGCAGCAGTGCATCAGGGATTTAAAAAGCATGTAACAGAGAGGATGCTTGATGCAATGGATAACCCCTATGTTGACATAATTGCCCACCCAACGGGAAGGCTCCTGTCTGGGAGAACCGGATACGATATTGATATTGAAAAAGTTATGAAGAAGGCAGCAGAGACAGGTGTTGCACTTGAGATAAATGCATACTATGACAGGCTTGACCTGGATGATACAAATTCTAGGATGGCAAAGCAGATGGGGGTGAAACTAATAATTAATACAGATGCTCACAACATAGGAATGATGAGGGATATGAAGTTTGGTGTTTGTGTTGCCAGGAGGGCATGGCTGAAAAGTGAGGATGTGCTGAACACCCTCCCATGGAATGATCTGAAAAAGGCATTGAGAAGATGGACAAGTTAGTGATATACGGTGGGAAGAGGTTAAATGGGATTGTAGAGATTAATGGTGCCAAGAACGCAGCCCTTCCAATAATGGCAGGAACCCTTCTTGTGGAAGGCGAGTTTATTATACACAACATACCCCTTGTAAGGGATGTGTTCACAATGGCAGAGGTGCTTGAAACACTGGGAGCAAAGGTGAAGATAGAAGACCATACTGCGATAATAGACACAAGGGGAGCGGTTGGGTATGAGGCACCTTATGAACTTGTGAAGAAGATGAGGGCAAGTTATTATGTTCTTGGCCCTCTTGTTTCAAGGCTTGGCAGGGCAAGGGTTTCATTGCCTGGTGGTTGTGCAATAGGGGCAAGGCCTGTTGACCTGCACATAAAGGGTT
>JAGGTX010000043.1 GCA_021163525.1 Caldifarciminota bacterium | reverse complement strand
TATATTCAGGGCAAGGAAGGGATTGCCATCAGGTATTGTTTCAGGTGAAGGTAAGATAGGAATAAGGATACCAGATTTTCCTCCGCTGATTGAGGCAATGAAAAGACTTGGTTCTCCAGTGATAAACACCTCTGCAAACCTCCCTGGTGAGGTACCGCCTGTTTCCCACAAAGATGTAAGGATTCCACTTGAATTGATGCTGAAGGGGGATTCAAAGGGTGGAATACCATCAACTGTTGTGGATGTAACGGGTGAAGGGCCCGTGATTATAAGGATGGGTGCTGTTAAGGTGTTTGAGATTGAAGCAATCACAGGCAAAACCATTTTGCTCTCAGAAGGGAATGTCCTGAACATTCTGTATGTATGCTCAGGTAATACATGCAGAAGTCCAATGGCTCAGTATCATCTATCTTACTGTGCAAGGGACCTCCCATTGTTCATCAGGTCGTGCGGAACACTGGGATTTTCAGGTTCACCTGCCAGTGAAAATGCCATAAAGGTTATGGAAGAGATAGGTGTCAATCTTACTGCCCATAGAAGCACACCCGTATCAAGGGAACTCATTCAATGGGCAGATTTGATCTTTCCCATGGAGCCTGTTCACAGGGAGGAAGTTCTCTCTCTTGGGGCAAATCCATATACAATACTGCCTTTTTATGAAATTATTGACCTTGAAAAGATCCCTGACCCCATTGGTAGAGATATTGAATTTTATAGACAGGTCAGGGATTTAATTGTGAAAGGGAATAGATGGCTTGAAAAACATTTAAGGAAAAGGTTTAATCACTGAGAAGTTCCAGTATCTCCTTCTCCATATTTTTCAATATCTCCTGACTGAACCCAACATGGCTTGAAACTATTTCCCCTTTTTTGTTTATAAGGTAGGTTGTGGGGATTGCTCTGACTGCAAACCTCTGTGCAATCTCCCTTGTTCCCTGAAGTATGGGATAAGTAACACCAATACTCTTTGCAGCATTTATCAGGTTATTGGGATTGTTTTCAAGACCAATACCAAGAACAATCAGACCTTCATCCCTGTATTCTTCATAGAGTTTATTAAAATATGGCATGGATATTCTGCATGGACCACACCATGATGCCCAGAAATCGAGCAGAACGACCTTTCCACGGTAGTCACTCAACCTGTATGTTTTTCCATCAAGACCATTCAATGTAAAGTCAATACCAGAGTCCTCCACTTTTGTGGATGCAGTTTTTTTATTATTGCTTTCAGTGGATTTTTTGCATCCAGAAAACACGATAATTCCTGCAAGCAGAATCAATAGAAGTTTCCTCATTTTACCTCCTTTAGAGCCTGATTTACTGCGATGAGAACCGGGTCCCATACAGGTGCAAAGGGTGGAGAATAGGCAAGGTCTATTCCTGCCATATCAATAAGGTTCATTTTTCCCTTTATTGCAGTGGCAAAAATATTCACCCTTTCAACACCCCTTCCCATAAGTTGAGCACCTACCAATTCTCCATTCTCCTTGAACACCACCTTGACCACAATTTTATCACTTTCAGGCATATAATGTGCTTTATTAAGAGAAGATATAGTAACGCTCTTCACCTTTATTCCCAGGAGATCTGCCTGTGTTTCAGTAAGGCCAGTGACTGCCATGTCAAACCACCTTGTCCTGAAAATGCCTGTTCCTGAAATACCTGAGAATACAAGTTCTCCACCAGCAGCATTGTCACCAGCAACCTTGCCTGTTTTATTGGCAGTTGTCCCGAGTGGAATGTAGACATCCCTTCCTGAGACAATATGTTTCACCTGGATACAGTCGCCTGCTGCATATATACTGAACTGGTTTGTCTTCATCCTGCTATCCACTTTTATTCCACCTGTACTACCTGTCTCAATCCTGGCGGACTGAACAAGTTCAGTTCTTGGTTTTATTCCAATAGATACAAGAGCAAGGTCAAAATCAATTCTTCCCTTATCAGTGTAAAGTGTCTTTCCATCAATACCCTGAACTGTTTCACCAGTTCGTACAGTTATCCCGACCTCTTTCAGTTTCTTTCTTGCATTCTCAGCCATATCCCTGTCAAATTGCGGAAGTATCTGGGGTAGTTTTTCAATCAGGGTTACATTCATTCCAATGGTGTTGAACGCATCAGCCATTTCCATACCTATATAGCCTCCTCCAACAACAACTGCATTTCTGGGTGAGTTAAGTTTTACAAAGTCTTTCAGATTCTGGGCATCTTCAAGGGTTCTCAGATAAAAGATATTCTCTCCCTGGATATTGGAGATTTTCACGGTTTCTGCTCCAGATGCTACCACAAGTCTGTCAAAGTGTTCAATGCGTGTTTCTCTTTCTTTCGTATCCCTGACAACAACATGTTTCCTGTGGGGTTTTATTTCAATCACCCTGTGATATCTGTGGAATTCTATGCCCTTTTTCTTTATCTGTTCGTCTGAAAGTGCAACAAGATGGTCAATCGTCTTAACCTCGTCTGAGATGAAGTAAGGTATGCCACATAACCCAAAGGTCAGGAAACGTCCCTCTTCATAAACAACAACATCAGCAGAAGGGTTTGTTCTCTTTGCCCTTGCAGCAGCAGACATTCCTGCTGCACCACCACCTATAACGATTATCCTCATTTAATACCCAGCAATCTGTCAATCATTGGTTTGTTAAAACCAACCACTGGCCTGTTATTTATTAAAAGCACAGGTACACCTGTCTGGCCTGTCATCCGCACAAGGTCCCTTGCAGCAGATGGATTCCTCTGGACATTCACCTCTTTGAATGGAATTTTATGTGCCTTCAGGTACTCCTTTGTCTTTCTGCACCATGGACATGATGAGGTTGTAAATATAACCACCTTTGGTGTCCTTTTCTTCTCCATTCAACCTCCCAGTTCCTCTTCAAGGAGTTTTGCAGCAAGAGCACCATCTCCCACAGCAGTTGCAACCTGTCTCAATATGGTTGTCCTCACATCCCCAGCAGCAAAAACACCGGGTATAGAAGTTTTTAAATCTTCATCTGTTTTTATGAAACCAGCATTATCCATTTCAATCTTGCCTTTGAGAAAATCTGTGTTGGGTTTGAGACCAACATATACGAATGCGCCATCAGCAGGAATCAGGAATTCTTCACCAGTTTCCCTGTTCTTAACCCTGACACCTGTGAGTTTTTCTTCTCCTTCAAATGCAGTTACCTGGTGATTCAAAAGGAATTCCACATTGTCAAGGGCCCTTACCCTTTCTTGAAGCACCTTTTCTGCTGTCATATGTGGCAGGAACTCTACAAAGGTTATCTTCTTTGCAAATTTCTTCAGGTATATGCCTTCCTGTATCCCGGAGTTGCCACATCCAATAACAACCACCTCTTTATCCTGAAAGAATGGGGCATCACATGTTGCACAATATGAAATACCTTTACCCCTGAACTTCTGCTCTCCGGGAACATTAAGGGATTTGGGTGATGTTCCTGTTGCAATGATTATTCCTCTTCCTGTATACTCACTGTCTGAAGTTTTTATAACCTTTGGATTTGACAGGAAGTCAACATCCAAAACCTCTTCAAGAACAATATCCACGCCAAAATTCACTGCCTGTTTTTCCATTCTTGATGTAAGTTCTTCACCGCCTATACCCTCCGGGAATCCAGGATAGTTTTCTATTTTGTCTGTTGTGGCTGCAAGTCCTCCAGGAACAAGTTTCTCCAGGATAAGGGTTGAGAGTTTTGCCCTGGCAAGGTATATAGCAGCAGTTAGACCAGCAGGTCCTGCACCTATAATAATGGCATCGTATTCTCTTTTTGAGGATTTCTGTGTGGATGGTCCAAATATCAGTTCCATTTTATCCCTCCTTCAATGCCTCAAGGATTTCATTGAGGAACTGATTCTCTGGAAGAGCCCCTTCAAAGTATCTATCCTCATTTATAACGACCCTTGGAACAGCATATACATTGTATCTCTGGGAGAGCTCAGGAAATTCATTTGCTTCAATCATGTCGCTTTTTATATTTTCATTCGCCATGGCAAACTTATGGGCTGTTCTCACTGCTATTGGACAGTATGGGCAGGATGGTGTAACGAAGATTTTCAGGTGTACAGGTTTGTTTATATCCTTCACCGCATTTACGGTTTCCTCTTTAAGGTCTGGTTTGCCCTCACCCACATCCATTATATCCTCAATCAAAGAGGAGAACTCATAACCTGCAGGGATACCATAGAACTTTATCCCGTAGTCCTTCTCTCCCTCAATCACAGTTGCAGGAAACATCTCAATGCCGTATTTCTCAACCATATCTTTGTCCGTGTCAAAGTTGTAGATATAAAGGGTTATAAGGTCATGAAGTTCTTCAACCTCTTTAAGGATTTCCATGGTCTCCTTACAATACATACACTCATTGCTTTCACTTGTGAAGTGGATAATCTTCACAGGATTTTTGATGTGTTTTGAGAACTCATCAATCAGATACTTTCTATCTTCTTCTTTTAAAAGTCCCATTACTAAACCTCCTTGTAGTTCAGTTTGTTTCTTAAAAACTCCAGAAGTTCCTTCTTTTTGGCATAAAAAACACACTTGTTGCCAAGAAGTTCCTGACAGAGTTCAATAACCTCTCTATATGTTTCATAGAGATTTTTACACCTGTCACACTCATTCAGGTGTTTCTCTATGCACTGACAGACCTCCTCTGCCAGTTCCCTCTCCATGTATTCTCCTAAAAGTTCAACCATCTCTCTGCAACCCATCACTTATATAGACCAGGAAAATGGTGAATGGTTACAGAGAATTTCTAAGACAGTATCTTTTCAAAGAGTTTGATGTATCTGGTAGCAACAATTTTTATATCAAAGTATTTCAAAACCAGAGACCTGCCTCTTTGAGAAAAGGCTTTCCTCAAATCAGGTTCACTCAATAATTTTTTCAATCCATAATAGATACTTTCAGCTTCAGGTGTTACAACAATTCCAGCCCTTTCCCTTTCAACCTCTTTATAAATGCCAACCTTATTGGTTGTTAAAACAGGCACACCCGCAGCCATTGCCTCAACCAGAGCCATACCAAAATTTTCAGAATAGGAAGGAAGTACAAAGATGTCAGAAGCCTTTAAAAGGGAGAATTTCATAGAGCCTGTTAAAAATCCTGTAAAGGATACCCTGTCTTCAATGCTTTCCCTTTTTATCCATCGTTGCATTTTTCTCTTATAGCCCTCCTCTCCATCACCTGCAAGGACAAGATGAACATTGGGGAACTCCTTTGCAATTAAAGAGAAAGCGTTTATGAGAATATCCAGACCTTTTTTCCATACAAAGCGACCAAGGAAGGTTATGATAGTGTCCCCTTTCAGTTCTGGAAAATTTTTGTAAAATAAATCCTTTGAGATCCTTTTTCCAATTAATTTTGTATCAATACCATTAGGTATGACTATTGAAGGGGCTTTTAAGTTAATTACTTCCTTTGTTCTAATTTTTTCCAGTTCAGTTGTAAAAATGAGATAAGAGGCCTTGTTTACAGAATTTTCTATAAACAGTTTATAATATGGATACTTCTTCCAGAGTTTACTTCTAAAGGTTCTTCTCTGAAGCATGCCTCTGGGTATAAAGATAAATGGTACATTGTGCCCTGTGCATACTGACATAGCAGTATAGGTGGAGTACTCCCAGGTTGAAGAGATAATAACAAGGTTGAATAACTGAACTGTATTTTTAAGGTGGATTCTGAGCCCTGGTGAATAACCATAGGAGCCTGATAATGGAGAGATGGGGAAATATTTTACAGGTACTCCATCAACTATTCGTTCCATATACATGTTATCCTTCTGAAACAGGGTGGTTGTATAGACCTGGATATTGAGTCCATGCTTCTTCAATTCTTTAAGGAGCAAATGTAGAGAATGGACAGGCCCGCCATACTTGAATCCAGGCCAGTATGCAGGTGCTACCACCCCCACCCGCAGGTGCCGAGCGTTCACAAGTTCACAACTCACTTTTTAATTTTTTCTTGATTTTATCCACAAATTGAGTGATTTCTCCCACAGTCTTAAGCTCTGTATCAACCCTCTTAACAGCCATAGACACACCTGTTTTGAACCTGTAACCTAAAAGGTCTGCTATCTCCTTTGTAGTTAGCAAGGTGTAGTTAAAAAGGAAATAGGCCAATAACTT
>JAGGTX010000226.1 GCA_021163525.1 Caldifarciminota bacterium | reverse complement strand
CCCAACCTTCATCGCCTCCTGATAGACCCTTCCTGACAGGGAAAGGCCTCATGCAGGGATTTCGGCCCTGCTATAGCGGATTGCAGGTTCAGGGCACCGCTAACTCCCCGCCTGAGTGTGGCTGGCATTCTTATAATACAAACCTATAGCACCAAAGTCAAGTGTAATTTCCCAGGGTCGTTAGATTGAAAATTTGACAATTTGGTATCTTAATGGATTTTATCAACCATTTTATTCCTTTGTCCCTTGACACCTGAAAAAGGGGGGATTAAAATGTTGAAAAAAGGAGCGGAGATGAAGAAGGAGAAAATTCTTTCTGAAATCAGGTCTTATGTAGCAGCAATCATCTTTGTTTTGTTTTTAAGGGCCTTTTTTATCCAGACATACCATGTTCCAACGGGTTCTATGGAGGACACAATCCTTGTTGGAGATTTTTTGATGGTTAACAGGTTTGTATTTGGAATGAAAATACCATTCACAGATAAATACTTTTTAAGGTTTTCCTATCCAGAGAGGGGTGACATCATAGTTTTCAGGTATCCTCTTGGAAGGGCAAACTTTGTGAAAAGATGTGTTGGACTTCCGGGTGATACAATTGAAATCAGACATAAGATCCTTTATGTGAATGGGAAAAGAATAGAAGAACCTTATGTAAAACACATTGACCCCAGGGAATTTCCACATATAAATGATGTCCAGCCAATGCCACAGGAGATGTATCAAAAATTCTGGGAAAACAGGGAATTCAAGAGAACCGCACTTGTGAGAGATAATTTTGGGCCCGTTGTTGTTCCTGAAGGATGTGTATTCGGTCTTGGTGATAACAGAGATAATTCTGATGATTCAAGGTTCTGGGGTCCAATACCTATAAATTACATATCGGGTGTTCCCATGTTCATTTACTGGTCTCACAGGAAGGAAGTCCCAGCGTTCAAACTCTTTCAGAAGATTAGATGGAGGAGGATAGGTAAGGTGATAAAATGGAGGCTTGAGAATGGCAAAAAAACTGGGTGAAATACTGGTTGAAAAGGGGCTTATTACCCAGAAGCAGATATTAACAGCTTTGAAGAAGCAGAAGAAGGAAGGGGGCCGTCTTGGTTCAATCCTGGTTGAACTTGGTTATATCTCGGATGATGACCTTATCAGTGTGTTGAGTGAACAATTTGGGGTGCCTGCGGTTGACCTTGGCAACATTGAGGTGGATGAGAAGGTTCTAAAGCTGATTCCCCAACATATTGCAGAGAGACTTAATGTTTTCCCTTTGAAGCGAGAGGGGAAGATACTCCACCTTGCCATGGCGAACCCGGCAGACATCTACACTGTTGAGGATATTAAATTCGCCACAGGTTTTGAAATACTACCCCATGTTGCCTCTGAAAGGATGATCAGGAAGGCAATTGAGAAGTACTATGGTGTTGGTGGTGCTATCGCAGAGGTGCTCAGTGAGATGGAAGAGAAGATTGAGGTCCTTGAAGAAAAGGAGGAGGAGAATGTTATAACAGATACAGAAGCTGCGCCCGTTGTAAAACTTGTGAATAGCATCATTGCAGAAGCAGTTAAGAGGAATGCAAGTGATATACATATTGAACCATATAAGAAGGTTCTCAGGGTCAGATTCAGGATAGACGGTGTTCTCCATGAGGCCATGTCTCCGCAGTATATATTTGGGCCTGCTATTGTATCACGGATAAAACTTATGGCAAAACTTGATATTGCGAACAGAAGATTGCCACAGGATGGACACATTAATATGAGGGTGGGACAGGAGGAGGTTGACCTGAGGGTCTCAACCCTTCCCACAACCCATGGTGAGAAGGTGGTTATAAGGATAGCAAAGAAGAGCGGACTCGGTATTGCCCTTGAATCACTTGGACTCACAGGCAAGGCATATGAGGATTTTGTGAATGCACTTGCAAAACCGAACGGAATTATTCTTGTTACAGGTCCAACAGGTAGTGGTAAAACAGTTACCCTGTATTCTGCACTTAAAAGGCTTAATCAACCTGGTGTAAACATAATGACCGCTGAAGACCCGGTTGAGTATGACCTGATGGGTATAAATCAGGTTAATGTCAGGGATGAAATTGGGCTTACATTTTCAACAGTTCTGAGGTCATTCCTCAGGCAGGACCCTGACATTATCATGGTTGGAGAGATAAGGGATAAAGAAACAGCAGAGATAGCAATAAGGGCTGCACTCACTGGACATCTGGTGCTTTCTACTCTTCATACAAATGATACTGCATCGTCCATTACAAGGCTTGTTGATATGGGAATTCCACCCTATCTTCTTGCGTCCTCAATCATCCTTGTTGAGGCACAGAGGCTCGTGAGAAGAATCTGCCAGCAATGTAAAAGACCTTATAAACCTGCTGAGGATGAACTCCTTTTCTTTGGTCTGAACCAGGAACAGAACCTGACCTTTTACAGAGGTGAAGGGTGTCTTGAATGTGGGAATACAGGATACAGGGGAAGAACCGGAGTTTTTGAAGTGCTTCCAATAACACCCACGATAAGAAGAATGATTGTGGAGGGAAGAACAAGCGATGAAATCATGGAACAGGCAAGGAAAGAAGGTATGAAAACATTGAGGGAGGATGGGCTTGAAAAGGTGAAACAGGGTATAACCTCTGTTGATGAGGTCATAAGGGTAACGGTCCAGTAAAGGAGGTTGAAGATGGCTATAAATGCATATGTTGGCATCAAGGTCTCAGCAAAAGAGGCAGAAAAGATCCTTGAAACCTTGAGAACCCAGGAATTTGTGACCCAGGCTGATGCAGTGACAGGAAGTTTTGACATAATTGCACTGATAAGGGCACCGGATTTCCATACACTCGGACAAATTATCATTAAGAAAATCAGTCAGATAGATGGGGTCATTGACACAGAAACCTTCCCTGTCATAGAATTTGGACGGTAATACTTGACAAAACAGGTATGATTATTATTTTATAACTTGAAGGTGCTTCCAGAAGGAGGTGGTATATATGGGAAAGAAGAAAAAGCACACCACAGAAGGTGTTAAAAAGGAGAAACTGGCTCCTGAAAAAGAAAGGGTTGAGAAGGAAAAAGATGTTTTGATAGATGAACTCCAGAAGGAGCTTGAAATCCTTAAGGACCGCATCAAGGAACTTGAAGATGAGGTTAAGGAGTGGAAGAACAAGTATCTCTACACACTTGCAGACTATGATAATCTGAGGAAGAGAAAGAAGAAGGAACTTGAGGAAGGCATAAGATATGCCAACGAAAGATTCCTGAGGGAACTTCTCACTGTGGTGGACAACTTTGAGAGGGCAATGAAGGCGATGCCTGACAAGGGAGGAGAGGATGTGGAGGGGATAAAAAAAGGTGTTGAGATGATATACAGGCATTTTATGGAGTTCCTCAAAAGAGAGGGTGTTGTTCCCTTTGAGAGTGAAGGGAAGTCTTTTGACCCTCAGAAGCACGAGGCACTATCAGTGGTGGAGGATGACACAATTCCACCAGGAACGGTTGTGCAGGAACACGAAAAGGGTTATATTTACAAAAACAGGATACTCAGACCCGCAAGGGTTACGGTGTCCGTGGAGAAGAAAGAAGAAGAAAGAAAGGAGGTGATAGAAAATGAAGGAACCGATAATAGGGATAGATCTGGGAACGACTAATTCAGTTGTTGCTATTGTAGAGAAGGGTGAGCCTGTTGTTATACCAAATCCTGAAGGTGGAAGAACCACTCCATCAGTGGTTGCTTTCAGGGAGGGTGAAAGAGTGGTTGGGATTCAGGCAAAGAGGCAGATGATAATGAATCCGGAGAACACCATTTATTCAATAAAGAGGTTCATGGGAAGAAGGTTCAATGAGGTTCAGGAAGAGATGAAGTATGTTACATACAAGGTTGTGGAAGGACCCCATGGAGATGCAAGGGTTAAGGTGGGTGATAAGGTGTATTCACCCCCTGAGATATCTGCGATGGTTTTACAGTATCTAAAAAAGGCTGCCGAGGACTATCTTGGTAGAGAGGTGAAGAAGGCGGTGATTACAGTCCCTGCATACTTCAATGATTCCCAACGTCAGGCAACAAAGGATGCAGGAAAGATTGCAGGGCTTGAGGTTTTGAGGATAATAAATGAGCCAACCGCTGCATCCCTTGCATATGGACTTGATAAGAAGAAGAACGAGAAAATTGCTGTGTATGACCTTGGTGGTGGAACATTTGATATATCCATCCTTGAAATAGGGGATGGTGTTTTTGAGGTTCTCTCCACCAATGGAGATACGCATCTTGGTGGCGATGACTTTGACCAGAGGATTGTTCAGTGGCTCATAGAGGAGTTCAGGCAGGAGACAGGTATAGACCTCTCACAGGACAGGTCTGCTCTCCAGAGGCTCAGGGAGGCGGCTGAAAAGGCAAAGATGGAACTTTCATCCATGCTTGAAACAACAATCAGTCTTCCATTCATATCTGCTGACCAGACAGGCCCAAAGCACCTTGAGAGGAAACTCACAAGGGCAAAGTTTGAATCCCTTGTGGAGGACCTGGTTAACAGGACAGAAGGCCCTGTAAAACAGGCACTTGAGGATGCAGGTTTGAAACCAGAGGACATAAATGAGGTGATACTGGTTGGTGGAATGACAAGGGTTCCACTTGTTCAAAAGAAGGTTCAGGAAATTTTTGGTAAAGAACCTCACAAGGGAATAAACCCGGATGAGGTTGTTGCAGTTGGTGCTGCAATACAGGGTGCTGTTCTTGGTGGAGAGGTGAAGGATGTGCTCCTTCTTGATGTTACTCCACTCTCACTGGGTATTGAGACCCTTGGTGGTGTTATGACAAAAATCATAGAGAGGAACACCACCATCCCTACAAAGAAAAGCCAGATCTTCACCACTGCTGAAGATAATCAACCAGCGGTCACAATCCATGTGCTCCAGGGTGAAAGGCCAATGGCAAAGGATAACAGAACCCTTGCCAAGTTTGACCTGGTTGGTATTCCACCGGCACCAAGGGGTGTGCCACAGATTGAGGTGACCTTTGAGATTGATGCCGACGGTATCCTCCATGTGAAGGCAAAAGACCTGGCAACTGGAAAAGAGCAGAAGATACAGATTAAGGCTTCAAGTGGTCTTACTGAAGAGGAAATCAAAAAGATGCAGGAGGAGGCTGCTGCCCACGAGGAAGAGGACAGGAGGAAACTGGAACTTGCACAGACAAGGAACCAGGCAGATGCCCTTATTTATTCTGTAGAGAAGACATTGAAGGACCTTGGTGACAAGGTTCCACCTGACCAGAAGGCAAAGATAGAGAATGCTATAAAGGACCTCAAAGAGGTAATGAAGGGTGAAGATGTTTATAAGATAAGGGAGAAGATTGAAGCACTCCAGAAGGCATCATATTCCATCGCAGAAGAGGTTTACAAAAGGGCTGCAGAGACTGGTTCTGCAACTGGTGGAGCAACCTCAACAGAAACTGGAGAAGAAAAAAAAGAAGAGAAAAAAGAAGGTGAGGAGGAGGTTCAGGCAGACTACGAAGTGATAGATGAAGAGGAGGAAAAATAAAAGGAAATGGCCCCTAAAAGGGATTATTACGAGGTTCTGGGTGTTCCAAGAAATGCATCACCTGAGGAGATAAAGAAGGCTTACAGGAGGCTTGCAAAGAAGTACCACCCTGACCTCAATCCAGAGAACAAGGAAGAGGCCACAGAAAAATTCAAGGAAATATCAGAGGCATACGAAGTATTGATGGATCCAGAAAAAAGGGCCCTCTATGACAGATACGGTCATGAGGGCCTTTCTGGTGCCTTCAAGCAGGGTAACTTCACATGGGAGGATTTTACTCACTTTTCTGACCTTGAGGACATACTTGGAGACCTCTTTGGTGGTGGAAGTCTCTTTGACTTTTTCTTTGGCACTGGCAGAAGAGGGGAGAGGAGGGAATACAGAAGAAGACCCCAGGGAGAGCCAGGCAGTAATATAAAGGTTGTTCTTCCATTGACACTCAGGGAGATAGCTGAGGGGGTAACAAAGGAGATAAAACTCAGGAAGTATGTGGTATGCCCACACTGCAATGGAACCGGTGGGAAAACTGAAATATGCCCGACCTGTGGGGGAACTGGTCAGGTAAGGAGAACCCAGAGGCATATATTTGGTGAATTTGTCTCTGTTTCAACCTGTCCAACCTGCAGGGGGAGTGGTGAGATCGTTAAAGAACCGTGTAAGTACTGCCATGGAGAGGGAAGAATCAAGAAGGAGAAGAAGATAAAGGTCAAGATTCCTCCTGGAGTATCAAAGGGGAACTATATCACGCTCAGAGGAGAAGGTCATGCTGGAAGAAGGGGTGGGCCACCAGGTGATATTATTGTTCTGATTGACGAGAAAAAGGACAACACATTTATCAGGGATGGGTTTAATATCATACTGAACCTGCCTATTAGTTTTAAGACCGCTGTTCTTGGTGGTGATGTTGAGATTCCTACACTCAATGGAAGAAAAACCATCCATATACCACCAGGAACCCAATCAGGCCATAAAATCCATCTTAAAGGTGAGGGAATAAAATTCATGAATGGCTATGGCAGGGGGGACCTCATTGTCCAGGTTAATGTTTATACACCCAGAAGGGTTTCAGGGAAGGCAAAAAAACTTCTTGAGGAACTGGATTCACTCCTGGAAAAGCCCCCAGGGTTCAAATAATTTATTTATTCATTTTTCTCTTCTCCCCATAAACAGGATGGTTTATCAGAATACCGAAGGCACATAAAACAGAAGTGCAGATTAACAATAAGTCTGCTGGAGAATAATGTGATATATCCAATAGCAATCACATTGAAGGGTTCAGTGTTGACATAAGAGAAGTTATCACTTAAAATTTATGTATGAAGATTCTTGTTATTGGAGGAGGTGGAAGAGAGCATGCCATAGGCTGGAGAATCAAACAGGATTCTCCAGATGTTTCATTGTATTTTCTGCCTGGCAATGGTGGAACCCTCTCAATAGGGGAAAATCTTCCACCTGATACAGACCCTGTGGAATTTGCAAACCAGAACTCCATAGACCTTACTGTGGTAGGGCCTGAAGCACCCCTTGTTGATGGAATAGTTGACAGGTTCAGGGAGAATGGGCTCAAGATTTTTGGGCCTGACAAAAGGTGTGCAAGGCTTGAAGGAGACAAGGGATATGCAAAGGAGTTCATGAAGAGGTATAATGTTCCAACAGCAGATTACGAGGAGTTTGATGATTTTGATAGTGCTGTGAAATATGCTGAAAAAATTGACTATCCACATGTGATAAAGGCAGTTGGGCTTGCTGCTGGAAAGGGTTCTATCATTGTATATTCAAAGAAGGATGCAATCAATGCACTTGAAGACATTATGATAAATAAGAGGTTTGGAGAGGCGGGGAATAGGGTTGTTATGGAGAGATTTCTGAAAGGCAGGGAGGCATCCATTATTGGGATATTTGGTGGTGGGGAATACATATTATTAAAACCTTCAAGGGACCACAAAAAGATATTTGATGGGAATAAAGGACCAAACACAGGTGGAATGGGTGCTTTTTCTCCTGTACCTGACATTGATGATGAATTGCTTACCAGGATAGAGCGGGTGATTTTCAAAAGAATGAAGGAAGGATTTGATAAGGAGAACATGGATTTTACAGGTGTTCTTTATGCTGGCATAATGTTAACAGATGAAGGGGTG
>JAGGTX010000070.1 GCA_021163525.1 Caldifarciminota bacterium | reverse complement strand
CCTCTGTAATCAATCCATTGGAGAGTGCCTCCCTTATCTCCTCAGGAAGGTTGAGCAACCTCAACTTATTTGCAATTGTGCTCCTGTCCTTCCCCACCCTCTCTGCCACCTGCTCCTGTGTAAGACCAAATTCTATCATAAGGGTTCTGTATGCCTCGGCCTCCTCAATGGGATTTAAATCCTCCCTCTGAACATTCTCTATGATTGAGATTTCCAGAACCTCTCTATCTGTAAGGTCTTTAACAACTGCTGGAATCTCCTTGAGACCAGCCATCTTTGCAGCCTGATACCTCCTGTGCCCATAAACAAGTTCATAATATTTTCCCCTTTTCCTCACAAGCACAGGCTGAAGAACCCCTTTCTCCTTTATAGACCTTGCGAGTTCTTCAAGTTGTTTTTTATCAATCTTCTTTCTTGGCTGAAGTGTGCCAGGTTTTATATCCTTCAGGGGGATTTTGCTGGTCCCTTCCTCAGTGGGAATCAGTGCCTCAAGGCCCTTTCCAAGTGCCTTTCTGCCCATTTCTCTCCAGAAATTCCTCTGAAAGATTCCTGTAACTCTCTGCGCCCCTGGATGCAGGGTCGTATTCAAATATAGTCCTTCCAAAACTTGGTGCCTCTGCAAGTTTCACATTTCTGGGTATAACAGTATTGTAAACCTTGTCACCAAAGTATTTTTTCACCTCTTCAACCACCTGATGGGACAGGTTGAGCCTTGTATCAAACATTGTTATCAAAACCCCTTCTATTGTGAGCCTGGGATTCAGTTTACTCTGTATCTTCCTCACTGTATTAAGGAGTTTACCAAGCCCCTCAAGTGCATAAAACTCACTCTGGATGGGTATTATCACCGAGTCAGCAGCAACAATGGCATTCAATGTTAAAAGCCCGAGCGATGGTGGAGAATCTATGAATATGTAATCATATTCCCTCTTCAATGGCATTATGATCCTTTTAAGCCTCGTCTCCCTGTTCCTTTCGTCCACAAGTTCAACTTCTGCACCAACCAGCGAAATTTCACTTGGTAGGAGAGCAAGCCCTTCAATCCTTGTTTTTCTTATTACCTCTTCAACCTCTGAATTTTTCACAAGGACATCATAGATAGTGGGATAAACCTTGCTGTAACCAAGCCCACTTGTTAGATTTGCCTGTGGGTCCATATCTATGACAAGAACCTCAAAACCAAAATGGGCAACACCAGCGGATAAATTTATAGCCGTGGTGGTTTTACCAACACCGCCCTTTTGATTTACTATGGCGATTATCTTACCCATATACACCCATTAAATAGATTTTTTCTTTATTGTCAAGTTTTTTTTCTCCTGAACCAGTCCATCACTCCATAAAAAATCATGGAAACAAGGGTCAGGAGCGTTAATATCAAACCTATCCTCAAACCCGGGGGTGAGTAGAAAAGCAAAACATTACTTCTTCCCTTCTCAAGATAAATCCCTGTAAATGCGTAATCCACAGGTAGTATCTTCTTCTCCACACCATTCACCTTGACCCTCCATCCAGGAATATTGAGCAATGAAACAAAAAGAATACCACTCCTATCTGTATCAACCGTGATTCCAATCCTGTTTATACTCCTTTCGTTAAACTCTATTCTCTGAGTTCCTGTTGTTTCTGGCTCCTGAAAATTCTCCCTTGCACCGATCAGGAGAACATCGTGATAATTGTATCCCTCTTCAAGTTTATTGTAAGCAGTTTCTTCGTCAACATACTCCCATCTATAAAAAACCTTTGCCCTTGGAAGGTATGTCTGATTCAGAACAAGTCTCATTCTTCTTTCCTCAACCCTGATTGTGTATTTTGCATTGAAGAGGTCAAGGTAAGTGTTCAGGGGAAGCTGTCTTAACTTCCTGTAAAGTTTTAACCTGAGTGGTGTATATCCCTGAAGGAGTTCAAGTTTATAGATGTCTCCAGAGTTTCTCCTCAAAAGCATATAAGAACCCTGCCTTGCATTCACCCTGAATGGCTCCTTTTTGTAGTCTTCCTTCAGATATTCAACAAGCCTGTTTTCTGAATAAAACTCATCAGGGTTAACCCTTGAAATGTTAAAGTTTGCACCAAAGGAGAAGAGGTCTATAAAGAGAACAATTGCAGGGATTAAATACGCATATTTTATTTTGTATCTCATGTACACAAAAATGGCAGTGGAGGAAAGTATGAGGAATAAAAGGGCAACCCCTGTCTGTTTCAAGGAGTATGAATAAACCTTTTGATAAACCATGGCACTCCATGCATTCCTGAATGCACCTGCAAAAATCAAAATAAAGAGTACGAATAGACCACCTGTGAAATAGAGAAGGGGCTTTAGTTCCCCCTTCCCCTTTTTGAGATTGTCAAAACCAAAACCTGCAAGAACAAGCAGAGAAAAGGTGAACAGCCCTGAAAACCTGCCAGCATTCCTGAACTTGTTGAATCCAGGAAGCAGGTGATAAAAAATCCAGTAAACAGGTGTGTATTTTCCCATGGCGGCCATGAGGAACAAAAGTGCCAGAATGCCAAAAAATATTGTGTATTTTCTTCTATCTTTTTTTGTGAATGCATACAGGGAAAGAATAAGAGGAATAATACCCATGTATATGCATGTTTCCCAGAAGGCTCCATAACCACCTATCCAGAATCTGACATTATTTTCATGGAGCCAGGAAATGTATCCGAAAAACTTCGGGACAAAAAGTGTTAAAAGTTGATAGAATGGTATTGAGTTCCTAACAGACTCTGCATATGAAAGGGATTCTCTCACCGTGTATGCAGTATAACCGGCTGTTGTGAGCAACTGGACAGAGGATAAAAGTATTCCAGAGGCAAACAGAACCACGGGAAGATATATATACTTTTTCCAATCCTTTCCCTTCTCAACAAGGAGGAAGATTGAGAACAGACCAGCATAATAAACCATATGTAACCAGAACTGAGGCCCTCCAGCAAGTAGTGAAACACCGAGGAAGAACCCACCTGCAAGTGAATAAACAACCCTTCTCTCCTGAAAAGACCTTAACAGGAAATACAAAACAAGCGGGAGATAGATAAATGTTGAAAGAAGGGTAAGGTGTATGGTATGCGTGATTATGAAACCACTGAATGCAAAGCCAATTGAAGAAATAAGAGAACCTTCATGGGATATTCCAAGCCTCCTTAAAAACATATACATAAAAACACCTGCAAAAAACACATGGAGAATCAATTGAATTTCAAGGGCCCTGAAGATAAGCCTTCCACCACTGACAAAAATTGCAAGCAACCAGTTGAATGGATAAAAAACAGCGTTCTCAATATCTCCAAGATATGGCATCCCCCCAAAAACAAATGGATTCCAGAGGGGGAAAACACCGTTTCTTAAAGAGGTTGCAAGGAGGTTCCGCCTTGGGTAGTACTGATAAAGAAAATCCTCAAAAAAGTAGTATCTCAAGAAGATTATCCTGAAGAAGAAAAACAGGGTCATTATAAAAAGGATTGAAAAGGCGATAGTTTCATCTTTTAACATCCTTTTCTTCATCTTTCCTCCTTTTTCAGGATTATAATGAAAAATATTATTATGGCAAATAAAAAAACGGGGCCGACGAGACTCGAACTCGCGACCTCCGGCGTGACAGACCGGCGTTCTAACCGACTGAACTACGACCCCGTTTCAGATTTAATATTAATGCTCTTTTTATCCGTGTCAAGTGTCCGCTATGCCTCAAAAAAAATCTATACGAAATATAAAAATAGCCTCATTTTAAAATCTTTTTAAAAGTGGAAGAAGACAGAAAACGAGGACTTAACCATGGTTGAAAAGCACAAAGCGGCTTTACGAAAGAAAAGAGCAGAAAGGGTGGGAGGGTAATAAGGCGGTATTATAAGCCTCAGACTCATTTCAGGAGGCTTATGGGTATAATTACCTATCCGGTCAAATAGTTACATAGCCTCGCCTTTTTCAACTGGTTGTGTAATTCCAAGAAAGTCTGGTTCCACATGGGAAATAACATATCTGAATTTGCCTGTCTTTGTTCTTGGGATGGCATCAACAAGGAGGAAATCAATCTTTATACTGTCTCCCAGATGCTCCCGGATATTTGAAACGAGTCTGGCTTTATCCTCCTCACCGAAGTGGTCACCAGGAACAATCCTCACAAAGATATGGTCCTTTGAATCCTGTTCAAGCTGAGCCTCAATCACATTCTTCATACCCTTGAACAGGAAATCAAGCCTGGTAATCATCCTTCCATCAGGTGTAACTATAATATCTTCAACCCTTCCCGTAATTTTTTCTATTAGTCTACCTCCCCTACCACATGAACATTTTCCTT
>JAGGTX010000067.1 GCA_021163525.1 Caldifarciminota bacterium | reverse complement strand
TCCACCATTTATAAAACTCTATCCACCTGTTATCAGGAAAGTTCTTTTCTTCAAGTTTTACATACTCCATTGCCTTTTCAAAATCAGGTTTCCTTGAAACAAGGAGCACCCTTGCTGCAAAAAGATATGCATTCTCCTTTTTGAACACATACATATAGGGGTTATCCCCATCCATGTCTCTGTTCCCATTCCTGTCTTCAACAATCAATCTCACATATTCAGGGTTTTTGTGAAACTTTATAACCGCAGAAGTTCCCCTCATCCTCACAATACTGGAATAGTTTGTATCACTGCTTACAAACTGGTAGAACAACACAAGGGGAGTAGAATCCTTCAAAACACCATTATAGTTAAGTTTAAGAAAGTTCTTCCCTTCCTGAACATTAAAGGGAATAAGTGACAAAATCAGAAAAATCATCAGACCTCCTTTTTCAGGTTTATTGAATCAACCACACCAACAATCACAGCACGGACAGGTGCCCTGTCTTTGCCAAGCACCATCCTTGCAGAACCACCTTCATCCATGAGAAGAACAATATCCCCTACGCCCGCCTGTGCCTTCTCAATGGCAACAACCTCCTTACCTGTCCCTGTACCATCAGGATTAATTATTTCCACCACCATTATTTTTTCACCGGTTAAATAAGGGTTCTTAATGGTGGATGTGATATTTGCCTTAACCTTCCCAAGTTTCATCTTCTGTAAAGTTCCCCGTTGATCGTGTCAATCCTCTCAACAATCCCTGTAATTGTGGCATCAGATGGTGTGAGGGGGTCCTTTAATGGTATTGACGCATCCCTCGCCTCAACAAAATAAACAACATCCTCATCCCCCGCATCAACCGTATCAACACAAATTAAAGGCCTCCCTTCTGGATTGTTTGAAGAATCCACAGGCTGAACAATAAGAAGTTTATAACCCTCAAGTGCAGGATACTTCTTTGTGCAGTGTAGACTGCCAATAACCCTTCCAAGCCTCATTTTTTCAGGTCAATCCTGTCAATCACCCCGACAATAATGGCATCAACAGGTTTTTTATCTGTTTGAGTGGTCTGCCTTGCAGAACTTCCCCTGGTGACAAGGACAAGGTCCCCCAATCCCGCATCAACAAGGTCAACACAGATGTGATAATCCTCAATGGGTGTCATATCAACATTGTAATGCTGAACTATGAGGAGTTTCATTCCTTTAAGCCTCTCCTCCTTTCTCGTAGCCCACACGCTTCCAACCACCTTTCCAACTATCATGACCTTATGATAAGATAAAATAATCAGGTGTCAAGTTGAACCATTATGAAAACATGGAAGGTATTTTTAATCGGGTGATTTTTTAAACCCTCTGGATTGTGATGAATCAACAATCTCCAGTTTCAAACCAAGTGATTTTATAAAATCAATTGCCTGCTTCTTTTTATCACCGTAAACCCTCATAAGAATACCCCTGTAATGTTCAAGCCTTGTCTCGTATTCAAATGGTGAGAAAAATAGGCCATTCTTAACAACATACACCCTCTTTATCTCCTCCCATTTCTTTTTCCTCACCATTCCCATATTCTTCACTGCAATACCATCTCTGTCTATCCTGTAATGGGTAACCGTGTAAAATGGGATTACGGATAGGAACAGGACAAGAAAGGAAACGATACCAAGGAATTTACTCCAGAAAAAGAAAACAACCAGGGATATAAAAATGATAAAGATAAGGGAAAGGGTTCCCTTCAGTGGCTTATCCTTAAAAGGGAAATCAGACCACTCAATCAAATCCATCTTTGAGGAGGTTGTAGGCCTCTTTCAATGAAATGGGGATTACCTTCGTATCTGCGAGCACAGGCATAAAGTTTGTATCCCCGTTCCATCTTGGGACTATGTGTATGTGGAGGTGGTCTTCAAAACCTGCACCTGCAACCCTTCCAAGGTTCATACCAATGTTAAACCCATCAGGGTGCATCTTCTCCTTCAGAATCCTTATGCACTTCTGGACAACCTCCATCATCTCAAGGAGTTCATCACTGTCAAGTTCATTTATATCCCCGGTGTGCCTGAACGGTGCAACCATCAGATGACCATTGTTGTAAGGATAAATATTCATCAAAACAAAGACCTTCCTGCCCCTGTAGAGAAGAAAGTTCTCCTCATCCTTCTGTTCAGCAGGCTTCATACAGAAGATACAACCTTCACCCTCTGGTTTGACAACATAACCATGCCTCCATGGTGCCCACAGTCTATCCATCAGAAAAGCCCCCTTCTTTCAATCTTCTTCTCCTGTTTCACAGGTTCGGGGAAAACCCTGACAATTCCATAAACACCGTCATAACCCGGTTTTATATGAAGATTTTCCTCCCTTACATTCTTTATCCCCTGAAAAACCACAGGGTCAAGGAATCTCTTCACCTCTTTTAGTGGTGCCTCAAGCAAAAGATGGAACTCATTACCAAGGGTTGAAACAATATCATTGTACTTATTCCCAACGGTTTTTGTGCCCTTACCTACATTGTAAGCCTCTGCAATAATCTCCCTTAAAGGGACTAACCTCCTGTAAGGAATTGCATTTTCAGGTAAAATACCCTCTTCTCTATCTGCAAGGTCTTCCACCCTGTGAAGAACCCCTACGGTCAAAGGCCTTCCACACACAGGGCAAATACCATTCAGTTTCTTTGTCTCGGACGGTTTCAATGATACATTGCAGTTCCTGTGCCCATCGTAGTGATACTTCCCCTCCTCAGGGAAAAACTCAACGGTGAAGAGGAACTTTTCCCTGTCTTTTGTCTCAAGTGCCTTCTTTATCTCAAAATAGTTCATCTCCTTTACAAATACATTCGCCTCCCTCCCCACATTATCGGGTGAGTGGGCATCCGAGTTTGAAACAAGCGCGTATTTATCAAGGCATGAGAGCCTCCAGTTCATTGGTGGGTCACTGGAAAGCCCTGTCTCAAGTGCAGTGATTCTATCTGCATATTCACCAAAGGCCTCAATGATTGAGTCAAAGCCAGAGTTTGAACCAAAAAGACCGAACCATGGCGTCCATATATGTGCAGGTATCACCATTGCGTCCTCACAGGTATTAACAACAATCTTCATAAGTGTGGGAATATCCATCCCGAGCATGGGTCTTCCATCTGAATCCAGTTTACCATACTTCATGAGTTCCTTATTCAGTTCCTTCACATATTTTATCTCAGGAAGGGCAATCACAATGTGAACCTTTCTCAGCCTCCCAGCCTGGGAATAAATCAGGCTCACCTCTGTTGTGAGAATAAAATCCACTCCCCTGTAATGATAAATCCCATCACCCTTGTATTCAAGTTTCCCTTCAAGCTCGGCAAGCCAGAGGGTATGGGTAAAATCACCTGTTCCCAGGAGATTAACACCCTTCAATTTTGCTGAATGGACGAGGCCATCAAGGTCGGAGTGGCTACTTGTGGCCCTTGAATATTTTGAGTGGATGTGCAGGTCAGCAATGTAATATCCCATAGATTAAGATTACATCAATAGTGGTTTATGTCAACAGAAAAGTTGGTTTTTCTTCTGGACATTCTCAAAATTTTGTTGTTTTATAATTTTACTGTGACATTCTTGACACACCTTATCAAAATGGTTATAATTTAGCATGTTTCCGAAAGACCTGAAGAAGTATAAAAGAGGAACCTTTGCAACAATATACCACTCTCCGACCCATCAGGGATTACTCTTCAAGATTTCACACAAAAACAACCTCTCCATTCTACAGACACAGTTTGACATTCTTAAATCCATTGACCATCCTTCCTTTCCCAGGGTTTACAAATGGATGGAGCAGGGAGAGAGGTGTGGTTATTCAATGGAATGGATAAAGGGTGAAGAAATCCACACATGGATTAAAAAGCATGAATCTGATGCATCCAGTATAAAAGAAATACTGATAAATATACTGGAGGCACTATCCCATCTCCACGGGAAGGGTTTTGTTCATGGGGACATTAAACCATCCCATATATTTGTAACAGAGGAGGGAATAAAGATTATTGACCCCGGTTTTAATTCCGAGATTCTCACTCCTGTATATTCTGCACCTGAATCCTTCTTTGGAGACTTCACCCCGGCATCTGATATATACAGCACAGGCATGGTGTTCTATACAATACTCGCCGGAAGAAATCCATTTGAAGGGAATCTCCAGGATATACTGAGCAAAAAACTCAACTTTACCCCTCCTCCATTGAACACGGTTAATCCAGATGTTCCCGATGAAATTTCCAGTTTGATAATGGAAATGATTGAACCTGCGATTGAAAAGAGACCAAGATGTGCTGATGATATCTTTTTCCGTCTAAAGGTGAAAGGTAAAGAGAGGGTCAAGTTCTTTTATCCTGTTTTCACTGGAAGAGAAGAACAACTTGAGAAATTCACAGAACTTATTGAAAGTGGAAAGGTTTTTATATGCCAGGTCTATGGAGAAAGGGGAAGTGGAAGGAAGCGACTCATTTCAGAATTTAAAAAGATTGTTGCATCAAAGGGCATTCCATTAAAGACAATCAATGATACGAATTTCAAATCCCATGTATCAGGAAAATCAGGTTGGGTATTCTTCATTGAAAACATTGACATTGCAAAAAGTTTTATAAGAAACCTCTCTATTTTAAAAGATTTCTACAACAATATATTCGTATTGAGGCTTGACACACCAGAAAAAATGGAGACCGGATTACCCATCATCAAAATCCATCTCCAGCCATTCACAAGGCATGGGATTAAGAAATTCCTTTTGAAAACATTCCCTGATATAGTTCAACTGGAAAGACTAACAGAATTTTTACTATCAAGAACCGGAGGAAACCCTGGAACAATATGCAATCTATTGGCCGAGATGCTCAACAGCGGTGTAATTCTAAGGAAGGGGAAGGCATACATCGTTGATGAGGAAAAATTGAAGGGAATAAAGGGGAAAAGAAAAAAATTCAGTAAAGAGGATGAAAAGATATTGAAAACACTATCAATCTTTGAACTTCCCGTTGAGGAAGAGATACTTGATGAAATAGGTATTCAACATCCATACGCAAGGCTGAATGAATTACTCAACAGGGGTATAATAAGCAGGGAGAGGGGGAAAATCTGGATCACCGATGAAGACTTAAAAAGGGAATTCAGAAAAAAACTGGCTCCAGAGGAACTGAAGGAAATTGACAGAATTGTTGTGAAATCGAGAAGGATAAAATCCCCAATAAATCTTTGTGCCTCTTACCTGAGACAGGGAAAGAAAATCGGTGTGAGTTTTCTTAAAAAGGCACTGCTTGAAAGGATAAATCACGGAGACCTTGACAGGGCATTAAGGCTTGTGGATGAATTATCACCATATATCAGGAGCGGTGTTGATGGTTTAATCAGGGCAAAAATCCATGCATTGAAGATTGACCACCTCGGTGTAATAAAGGAATTAAAAGGTCTTCCCGACTGGCTGAGAAACCTTGAATATGTGAAATACTGGTTTCTCATAACAAGGGCAATGCACGGTGATTATGATGGATTTGAGGAGGAAATAAAGGAATATCTGAGAGAGGACTTCAGATTCTATCACAATGCACTGGCACACCTGGGAAAGTTCTTCATCGTTGCGGGTAGAATGGATGAGGCTGAAAAACTCCTGAAAAGATTTACCACAAAGGACAGTGAATACTACAGGTTAAAGTGCTTCCTTGACTTTTCAAAAATGGACTGGAAGGAACTTGAAAGGTCTTCTGAAGAAGCACTGAAAATCGCAACGGGCCTCCAGATTGGGATAAACATAATATTCAAGGGTCTCGCAGCCATGAACATGGGGAAAATAGAGGAGGCAAAAAGACTTTTCAAAAAGGGGATGGATGAAACAAGGAAGAGGGGTGATGTCCACAACCTGGCAGTTGCCCTTACAAACTATGGTGCACTTCTTGCAACATACCAGTCCATAGATGCTGGGATAGATTATCTGGAAGAGGCCCTTAAGATCTTCAGGCATTACAAAAAGAAGTTCCAGGACGAACAAACTACGAGGAATCTTGTTATCCACCATTACAAACTTGGTTATGCAGAAAAGGCACTTGAATACCTGAAGGACTTTGAAAATACATATGGTGAAATTACAAGAAACCTCCTTGTCCAGAAGTTCTATACCTACATTGCAATGAACAACCTGGTGGAGGCAGAGAAGACCCTGAAAGAGTTTGGCAGTGAGGATACATTCCCTATCCTCGGAAGGGCATACCTCCAGCTATACAGGGGGAAATTAAAAGATGCATATCCACTATTCCTTGATTACCTCAAAAGAGAAGATGAAGAATACATAGGGATTTACTTCACAGCGGGGATAATTGGGCTTCTCACCAATAGCAGGGTTGACTTCCTCAGGGAACTATTTAGGAGGCCTGACTGGGAATTCTCGGTTTACAGGCCCGGTATTGAGGGGATCATTGAGAGAAAACCAGAGGGTCTGATTGAGCTGGGAAACACCTTTGAAAGGACAAAGGAATTCCAGTATGCAGGCCTTTCATACATGGGTGCTGGAAGGATATTGATGGATTCCGGGGATTTCAACGGTGCCATGGGCATCCTGAAAAGGGCAGAGATGGTCTTTGAAGGCATAAACAACCTTCTCATGAAATCCATTGCCTCCGGCATGGTCTCCAGATGTGCAATGAGGATTTCAACCCTATCAACCAGTTCGGATGTTTTAAGGGAGATAGAAAAACTGGTTGGACTCATTGATAAACACGGAAGGACAGACATAATGCTTGAGGAACTCATAAGATTTCTCGGTGCGGAAAGGGGGGCAATAATCCAGGTGAAGAACGGGAAACCCATTCTCATCTCTGCAATGGGGATTGACGAAGCAACCATCTCAGACGCGGGAGGACTATCAAAAACCATTGCAAAGAAGGGCTCAAGGGGTGAAATACTTGTTGTAAGTGACGCACTTGAAGACACCCAATACAGGCACCTGAAGTCCATTTCAAGGAACAAAATCAGGTCAATCCTCTGTGTCCCAATATATACTGGAAACAAAATATTCGGTGTGCTTTACCTTGATTCAAGGCTTAAAAAGGGCCTTTTCACTGAAAAGGACAGGGACTTCCTCCTTGCCGTTGGAAGGATACTGGGAACACTCATTGAGAAGGGAAAACTCCTTGACAGGATAATGAGGGAGAGGGAGAGGATGGAGAGGATTATACAGATGAAGACAAACTTCCATGGAATTGTGGGTGTATCAGAGGAAATCAGAAACATAATAAGATTGATAGAAAGGGTTGCACCAACGGATGAAAACATTCTCATAACAGGTGAAACAGGAACGGGCAAAGAACTGGTTGCAGAGGTGATACACCAGTTGAGCAAGAGAAGGAACGGACCATTCGTTACTGTTGAGTGTTCAAGTATACAGAAGGACCTGCTTGAGAGCGAACTATTCGGACACAAGAAGGGTGCATTCACGGGTGCTATAAGGGAAAAAAGGGGATTGTGCGAGGCAGCAAATGGTGGAACACTGTTCCTTGATGAGATAGGGGACCTGCCTTTTGAGGTCCAGGCAAAACTACTGAGGCTAACTGAAAAGGGCACAATAAGGAGGGTTGGTGAGGAGTTCTGGAGGAATGTAGATGTAAGGATCATCTCTGCAACAAACAGGGACCTGGGGGCTGCCGTTAACATGAAGATGTTCAGGCAGGATTTGTATTACAGGCTCAAAGGCATAGAGATAAACATTCCACCACTCAGGAAAAGGCCCGAGGACATCCCCATACTCCTTGACTTCTACCTTGAAAAGGCAATAAAAAAATCAAAGAAGAAGATAAAGGGGTTCTCTTCCCAGGTTATGGGTGTGCTTATACACTACTCCTGGCCCGGGAATGTGAGGGAACTCATCAAAACCATAAACAGGGCAGTGGCGCTCACTGATGGTGAATACATAGAACTGGATGCCCTACCAGATG
>JAGGTX010000126.1 GCA_021163525.1 Caldifarciminota bacterium | reverse complement strand
GTTACGAAATAAATGAAAAGTTTTTAGGGGTAATAAAAGAAAAACTTGGGCTGAAACAAAGATTGTTACAATTCAGCGATAACATCCAGATAATAAAAAGACAAACATCAATAGATGTTGATGAGATTAGCTATGTTCCAAGGATTAAAGATGCCAAGCCAAAAATAGACCCAAAGAAATTTAACTTTAAAAATGATAGACTTTACAGGGTTGTTGAGATTATAGATGAGCAAACCATTAAATTAAATACAGGTCTGCTTGTTAAGTTTTTAGGGGTTAAAATAACCAAGAAGGATGAGGCGCTTAAATATCTAAGAAGTCGCATTTTGAAAAAAGATGTTTATCTTAAATATGATAATGGATCAGTATTGGATGAAAATACAGTCAACGCATATGTTTACTTGAAAAATAGAATTTTTGTGAATGCGTATTTAATAAAATCCGGAATGGCTGAGGCAGATACGACGAAAGATTACAAGTACAAAACAAAGTTTATTGAATTAGAAAAAGAAAAAGGGATGAACTAATGGCGAAGGAATGGATATTAAACATGGCAACGAACAGGTGGGGATTGAATAAGAAAAACAGCGTTGGACCTGTGTCTCAATGGATACGAGACTGCTGCCCAAAAACAATTAACAATTAAAGATTGGGAACAATTTTATTACAAAAAACTTGATGATTTTCTCAAAAGTAAAGGTATTTCTTTATCGTCCATGGAGTATATTGAATACATGGGAAGAAAACTATATGTGAAAATTACGGAAGTTATCCACGCAGAGATAGAGGAAGTATCAGAAGAAGATTGTATTCAGTATATTTACAACCTTGTAATTAATAGAACATATGACGGTTATCTAACAGAAATAAAAACAATATACGGGAAATTACAGAAAGATCTGGGTGTTGAGATAAAACCTGCACCCGATGAGTGGGATAGGCTTTACAATGTTGATTTCTATATTCAGATTGGTGAAAAATATATTGGTTTACAAATAAAACCTATAACCTATGAACAAACTCCTGAGATATACAGATGGAAGGAATGGCTTGGCAGGACACATAAAAAATTTGAGGAAAATTTTGGTGGAAAAGTGTTTATGGTATTTTCAATCAAAAAGAATAACGAAAAGGAAATTTATAATCCAGAAGTGATAGATGATATAAGAAGGGAAATAGAAAGGCTTGAGGGAACCAGGTAAAATGGGGGGGTGAGGCTTCTTCGCATCTGTGCCGACATAGCGAGAGAACAGATGGATATTTAACTTTTCCCTTTATATACTCCTCCATCCAGGCAACCAGTGCATAATATATCCCCGTTTCTAATTGTTTGAATTTGAGAGAAAAATCTGTAAGAGGTCTTCTCTTGACAAATATTCAATCTTTATTATGCTTTGCCAAACAGGAGGCGATAATGGGTCTTGAACTTGTAAAGGAGATTAAGGAGGCTGAAAAGAAGGCCTCTGAAATCATAAATAATGCAAAGAAAGAGGCATCCTCCATAGTTCTTGATGCTGAAGAGAAGGCGAGGGAGATAATCCTTCAGGCAGAAGCAGAGGCAAAGAAGATGGTTCAAAAGGCTGTTGAGGATGGCAGGAAATCCGGGAAAAAGAAGGTAGAGAAGATGAGGGAGGAGTTTGAAAAAAAACTTGAAAAGATGAAGAAATCCTATCTGGATAGGGTGGAGGAGATGGTAAAATTTGTAATCAGCAAGGTTGAGTAAACCTCTATAATGGCCACTGTTCCCCTTACCAGGATCACAATCTATCTTCACCATAGGGAAAAGGACAAATTTCTAAATGGTCTGCAGGAGATTGGAATTTTCCACATATCAAATTTAAGGAACCACCCCCTTGTGGAGGAATATCCCGACCTGGTTCCACAGGAAGATTTCACTGATACTGAACTTGAGGAGAACCTGAATATAATACAGCAGGCGATTGAAATCCTTGAGCCTTACGACCCGAACAAGAATCCCCTCTCTGGATTCATTGATATGAAGGTGGTCCTCTCACCCTCAGAATATGCTTCATATCTTGAAGGCTTCAGTATGGAGGATGCTGAAAGGGTGGTGGAGATTCACAGTGAGATAAAGGAAACAATCTCTGATATTGAGGCAATAAAAACCCAGAGGGAAAAGCTTATTCCCTGGAAGGATTTGAAATTACCACTTTCAGAGACAGGAAGTTTTGAAAGGATAACCTCAACACTTGCCATTTTCAAGGGTGTAACTGTTGAAACCCTTGAAGGTGCGTTAAAGGATATACCTGCGGATTACGAGATTGTTTTCTCATCAGGAACAGAGATAGGGGTTCACATTGTTTATCTGAATGAGGATTCAAAGGAAGTCCTTTCCGCACTTTCAGGTTTTGAATACGAGGTTCCTGAACTCGGTGAGTTCAGTGATACACCCCTTGAGGAATTGAATAAACTGGATGAGCGTGAGGAGAGATTGAGGGGTCGGGTGGAGCTCCTTAAAGAGGAACTGGTTAAAAGTGGAAGTATCAGAACCAATCTTTTGATTGCGTATGATTACTATAATAGCGAACTTATGAAGAAGAAGGCTCCAAATTCATTCCTATCCACGAATTCTGTTTTTATAATTGAGGGGTATGTGGAACAGGAGAATGAAGAGAGAATAAAGAAGTTTCTCAAAGGCTTTTCAACCATAGACTTTGAATGTTCACCAGCAAGCAGGAAGGAGAATCCACCCATTAAGCTTAAGAATGTTAGATGGGGGAGACCTTTTGAAGTTATCACCGAACTTTACGGGCTCCCAAGGTATTTTGAGGTTGACCCTTCATCCTTCCTTGCACCGTTCTTTATAATCCTCTTTGCCTTCTGCCTTACAGATGCGGGTTATGGAATCATTCTTGCACTTCTGGGTCTCTACTTACTCAAAAAAATACCGGGTGGTGAAAAATTCCTCTGGATATTGATTGCAAGTGGTATATTCACCATCTTTACAGGTGCAATCACAGGTGGCTGGTTCGGTGATATAGACTCATTGATACCCGCTCTTCATGGATTCAGGCATAAATTCATGCTCTTTGACCCTTTTGAGAAACCCATTGTGTTTTTTGGTATTGCACTTGCACTGGGAGTGCTCCAGATTTTCTATGGCTGGGTGATTGGTGCCATTTATAAATTAAGGGATAAGAGGTATCTTGATTTCCTCGGTAATGAATTTGCATGGCTCTTTTTCTGGATTTATCTTTTCTTCCTTGGGTATATGATAATGAAAGGGCACAAAGGCACATGGCTTCTTGGTTTGCCATTGATTATTCCTGTTTCGCTGATAATCCTCTTTGGATGGAGGGGTAGCACACTTATAAAGTCAATACTCAAAGGATTATACAAATTGTACAGTGATTTCTTTGGTTTTATTGGTGATGTCTTGTCCTATTCAAGGGTGATGGCACTTGGAATGGTTACAGCTGGAATTGCAATGTCTGTTAATATAGTGGTAAATTTAATAAAACCCATACCTTACCTTGGCCCTGTGCTTGGT
>JAGGTX010000025.1 GCA_021163525.1 Caldifarciminota bacterium | reverse complement strand
CCCCAAGAACAACATTCCCATACATCTGAACAAATCTTCTGTAACTGTCATATGCAAATCTGGGACTGTCTGTCTGTTTCATGAGCCCCTGGACTGTTTCATCGTTCAACCCAAGGTTGAGGATTGTGTCCATCATGCCTGGCATTGAAACCCTTGCACCTGAACGTACAGAAACAAGGAGTGGATTATCCTTATCCCCAAATTTCTTTCCAGTGAGTTCTTCAACCCTTTTCAGGGCTTTCTGAACCTCTACCTTCAATCCTTCAGGATATCCATTGTTCCTGTAATAATAAACGCAGACCTCTGTGGAAATTGTAAAACCAGGTGGAACTGGTATCCCGATGTTGGTCATCTCTGCAAGTCCTGCACCCTTTCCGCCAAGGATGTCCTTCATCTTAATATTCCCGTCTGCCTTTCCGCCTCCAAAGAAATACACATATTTACCCATTTATACCTCCTTTTTATGGGGTTTGTTTTTCAGGCTGAATTCAAAGAGAATATACAGATAAAAAAATTTTTTTCAAGTGGTTAATCACTTGACATATATTCATACTTCTTTATATTTTTACAAAACAGGGCCCGTAGCTCAGCTGGTTAGAGCGGCTGACTCATAATCAGTAGGTCGTGGGTTCGAATCCTACCGGGCCCATAAATGTATGGAAAGATGGGTGAATTTTGAAGGGGCGAATAGCTCAGCTGGTTAGAGCGCCGGTCTCACATACCGGAGGTCAGAGGTTCAAATCCTCTTTCGCCCAGATAAGTGGTGCACCAACGGTGCACCTTTTTTATTGGAGGGATGGATGGAGATAAGAGAAAAGTTGAAGATATTGAAGGAACTGCAAGAGGTGGATGATGAGATAATGAGGCTCAAGAACCTCAACAAGGAAAACCCTCTTAAGATTGAAGAACTTGACAACAGGATAGCTGAATTTGAAGAGGAACTTGCACAGGAGAAGAGTAAACTTGAGAATGTGAATGCAAGGAGGCTTAAAACCGATAAGATGTTGAACGAAAAGAAGGCCCTTCTTGAACAATTAAAGAAGAAACAGTTTGAGGTTAAGACCAATGAACAGTATCAACTCATACAGAAGGATATAAAGGAAACTGCAAGGCTTATTAATGACCTTGAGAATGAACTGCTTGATTTGATGGTGGAAAGGGAGAAGGAGGAGAAGGAATATAGAAAAAAAGAGGAAGAGTTCAACAGAAAGAAGAAAGAGATAGAGGAGGAGAAGGAGAGGCTCAGGAAGGAGATGGAGGAGTCCAGTGAGAAGATTATCATCAAGGAGGATGAGAAGAAGAGAATATCTGCAAGGCTCAGGGATGAGGCGCTTCTGAATAAATACGAGAGGATAAGGGCAAGCAGGGGTGGTAAGGCAGTTGCCATTATAGAGGAGGCGGTATGCACAGGATGTTATTCAACCATTCCACCGCAGATATTTGTTGAGATCAAGAGGGGGGACAAGATATTCACCTGTGATGTGTGCGGAAGAATACTGATTTACAAATACATTGAATAGTTGTATAATATTTATTGATGGAGCATCATCGGGTAATCCAGGAAGGTCAGGGGCTGGTTTCCTGATTTTTTCTCAGGGAAAGTTGAAAAAAAAGGCTTCACTCTGCACAGGTATAAAAACAAACAATCAGGCAGAGTATCTGGCCTTAATCCACGCTTTGAAAAGTGCCATGGCAATGGGCTTTGAAAATGTTACTGTTTATTCGGATAGTAAATTGCTTGTTATGCAGGTGAAGGGGATTTACAGGGTTAAATCAGAGAACCTGAAGCCGCTTCATAGGGAGGCACTCGGCATTATAAAGATGTTTTCATCCTTTGAAATAAGGCATATAGGGAGGGAGAAGAATAAAGAGGCGGATAAACTTGCAAAGGCAGGTGTAAGGTCCTGTCCTTAGACCTTGCCCAAGAGCATCAATGCACCAAATATAATAAATACAGCACCTGCAACATATCTTGTAACCTTTTCAGGTATAACATTCCCTGCTGCACTCCCTATGAGTGCTACAATCAGTGTTGAAAGTGTCATTGCAATGGAAGCACCCAGGAATACAGGTAGAAAGGACTTTTCCTTTGCAGACATGGTGAATATTGCTATCTGTGTTTTATCTCCCAGTTCAGCAAGGAATATGGTGATGAATGCACCTATAAACATCTTCCACATATTTCCTCCTTGTGAATAATCGGGGCGAGTGGATTTGAACCACCGACCTCCTGGTCCCGAACCAGGCGCGCTAACCAGACTGCGCTACGCCCCGTTTGTTTCCCAGCCCTTTTTACCTATGAGGGGAACAAAAACGCATCCCTCATCCTCCTCAATATAAACCCCATCCTTCTTTTTTTCAACCCTCGTCAATACCTGCATATACCTTGACCCAACGGGTGCCACAAGGACACCTCCTGTTTTTAACTGGTCAACAAGGGTTTGTGGAATATGGGGTGCACCAGCACTGACGATTATCCTGTCGTATGGCATAAGAGGTTTATATCCAAGGGTTCCATCACCATGAACATAGACTATATTTTTGTAACCGAGTGATTCAAGCGTTCTCTTTGCACTGTCAAGGAGGGGCTTCAGTCTTTCAATCGTGACAACGGTTGATGAAAGTTCTGCAAGTAATGCGGTCTGGTAGCCACTACCTGTGCCTATCTCAAGAACAGTATCACCCTCCTGGGGGTCAAGGAGCTGGAGCATCCTTGCAACGATGTATGGTTGTGATATGGTCTGGCCATGCCCGATTGGTAGTGCAGAATCCTCATATGCTGAATGCTTCAGATAATCAGGCACAAAGACCTCTCTTGGAACCTTTCTGAAGGCTTCAATAATCCTTTTATTTGTGATACCCCTTGGAAGAAGATGAAGGGCAATCATCCTCTCCCTCAGGTCTTCATACCTTGAATTCATCCTCAAGGAACCTCAGTTTTCTAATCATGGTGAAGTCTGTCCATCTCAAATGGATTGGTGTGATTGAGACATAGCCCTTTTCAATGGCATCAAAGTCAGTTCCCTCCTCCCTTATCCATGTGGGTGGTTCTCCACCTATGGTATAAATACTTTCTCCATTATCAAGGATTTTCTCAACAACAGAGTCTCTGTATATCCTCTTTCCAAGCCGTGTTATCTTTATTTTCCCATTTGGGTTCTTTGGTATGTTTACATTGAGGAGAATACCTTTTGGAAGCCCTATCTCCAGTACCTTACCTGTAAGCCATCTTGCAACCTTTCCACTGAATTCCAGGTCAGGGTCATCCTCATACTCCACATATGAAAATGCAATGGATGGAATACCCAGTATGATTCCCTCAATGGCAACTGCAACCGTTCCTGAATAGGTGATGTCTTCACCAAGGTTGCCACCGTGATTAATACCACCAAGCACGATATCGGGTCTTTTGTCCATCAGTCCCCTCACAGCAAACAGGACGCAATCAGTGGGTGTTCCGTCTGTTATGTAAACCCTGTCTGAAATCCTGTGGAAGTGGATGCCAGAATGGAGTGAAAATGCATGGCTTGACGCACTCCTCTGGGTGTCAGGTGCAAATACATAGACCTCTCCAATATCCTGAACAGAAGAAACAAGGGTGTTTATACCCTTTGCCTTGTATCCATCGTCATTTGAAACAAGGATCACAGCCATATGCAGTCCCATATCATTTTTATAAACCTCAATGTATCAATCACAGGGTGTATATAACTCTTCCTTCCACTATCCCTGTATATGGTTTTTATGGGCACCTCACCTATGGGGAAGCCCATCCTTCCTGCCTGAATAATCTCCTCACTCTCTGTCTGGAATCTCGTTGTTTTCAGTTTAAACCTCGTGAAGACCTCCCTTCTGAACAACCTGTATCCAGACTGGCTGTCCCTCACCTTTTTACCTGCAAGAAGAGATGTTACCATGGATGTGATGTAGTTGGTGAAATATCTAATCAGGGGCATATTTCTTATATTTGCATTCCTTTTTCCTATGACCAGGGGATACTTCCTGGATGCCATTAGAAAAAGTGGAATTTCTGCCGGGTCGTGTTGACCATCTGCATCAAGGGCAATGATTAAATCATAACCCTTTTCACCAGCGTATTTGAATGCAGTCCTGTGTGCCATCCCCTTGCCCATATTTTCAGGGTGTCTCAGAACAACGGCACCCTCTTTTTCTGATACAGGTGTTGTATTGTCCACAGAACCATCATCAACCACAAGTATTGTAAAACTATAGTTTTTGATGTTCTTAACAGCCATTTTGACCATTCTTATGGTATTGGGGATTCTTGGTTCTTCATTGTATGCTGGAAGGAGAAGGATTACTCTATCCATACCCTGTCAAATCTATGCCACTGCTCAGGATACCTCTTTATGTATTTTTCCAGTATCTTTGCCCATTTGTGGATATTTTTCTCAATGGTGCGTTCTGTATTCCCATACTTTTCAATCTCTATCTCAGGTTCAAAGTAAACATGGTATTTCCTATCCCTCTCCTTCACAGAGAAGGCAGGAATAATTGGAGCGCCTGTAAGGAGTGCAAGGTAAAAAGGTCCCTTGGGTAGCAAGGTTTTCTTTCCAAACATCTCAACCTCAATCCCATCCTCTGTAAAAACCCTGTCACCCACAATTGCCACCATCTTGCCCCTTTTCAGGGACTTTATAGCTCCTATGCTTGCCTTCCCGGTGTAAATCACCTCAATCTCCTGAGACCTTCTTTTACGCTCATAGAATTCAGTTATATATTGATTCTCCGACCTTATTGAAATCACACTCAATGGATATCCCTGGAGTCTTAACAGAACAGCACCCCATTCATAGTTTCCGAGGTGGGCTGTAAGGATGATTACACCTTTCCCTCTTTTAAATGCCTCAGCAGCCCTTTCAAAGTTTACAGGTATCATAAATCTCCTGTAGTTCCATCTTTTAAGTCTGGGAACGAGGAGAAACTCGTAAATAAATACTGCAAAATCCCTCACACCCTTTAATCCCATCTCAAGCATCTCCCTTTTTGAGGAGAATCCACCTATTACCGGTTCAATGTTTTTAAGATAGTTGTTTCTACCTTCCCTGTACAGGGTAAAGTAACATATGTCCGCAATTCTGCGGGTGATAAATTCGGCAACTGGCCTTGGCAGGAAATGGCCGAGATGATGTATAAAAAAGAAAAATAAACTCATTTTATTCCTGAATGTAATCGGGGCGAGTGGATTTGAACCACCGACCCCCAGCACCCCAAGCTGGTGCGCTAACCAGGCTGCGCTACGCCCCGACTTGCAGAAATATTTTACACAAAAATCAAAATAATGCAAGGGCGGGAGTAATACCCGCCCTGCTTATCAAAATGTCCACATAGCCATGAATTGTGGAACGAATGTTGCACTAAAACTATTAACAACCAATACAGGCGCCTTTATCCCGGCTATAATTTTACAATGCTCATGCTCTGTTCCTATCGGGAAGTATTGAACGACTATTCCAATGGAATGTTCATAAAACCTTGTATTTTCCACAGCTACGCCATCCTTATTCCTGTCCTCTGTTTTCCACCATCCCATAAACTTCGGCACAATTTTGAAACGATCGGATAGTTCATACTCAATGCCAATATTATATCCATATTTCTCACCCAGGTCCCATCCAGATTTTTCCCATTCAACCGATTCTCCTTGCTCATTTTTTACTTCTATGTATCTCACTTTTCCTCTATGCTCATACCATATTGAAGAACATTCACCTATTTTACCTATAAGGTCAATATGTGTT
>JAGGTX010000223.1 GCA_021163525.1 Caldifarciminota bacterium | reverse complement strand
TCCTGTCTTGGGATTTTTTCCTTTTTCATGCTTCCCCCCTAAATTTCAGATACCTTTCAAGTGCAATCTTTTCCTGTTCCCTGTATGTTGCAAGTCGCTTCAGGAGAAGGTCAAAATTCACAAGATGCCCATCAAACTCAGGACCGTCAACGCAGGCAAACTTTGTTTCTCCACCAACCTCAACCCTGCATGCACCGCACATCCCTGTTCCATCAACCATGATTGAATTCAGGGAGACAATGGTCTTTATATTTTTATCCCTTGTGACATCACACACGACCTTCATCATAATGGCAGGCCCTATTGCCACAACAAGGTCAATCTTCTTTCCAGAGTCTATAAGTTCCTTCAATTTGTCCGATACAAACCCCTTCATTCCATATGAACCATCATCTGTGGTTACATAAAGTTCATCAGAGTGCTTCCTCATCTCCTCTTCAAATATAATCAGGTCCTTGTTCCTGAAACCAATGATTGAGATCACATAGTTTCCTGCCTCCTTGAAGGCCTTTGTTTCAGGATAAACAATGGCTGTCCCAACACCACCACCTATTGTGACAACCGTTCCATAGTTCTCAATCTCAGCGGGCTTCCCAAGCGGACCTATCACATCCATTATAGAATCTCCTGGCTCCATGTCCCCGAGTTCATAGGTTGTCTTTCCAACCTCCTGAACAATGAGGGTAATTGTTCCCTTCTCCATGTCCGTTTCAGCAATTGTGACAGGTATCCTTTCTCCCTTTTCATGGAGTCTCAAGACAACAAACTGGCCTGGTTTGTGTTTTTTTGCAATAAGGGGTGCCTCAATTATAAATTTGTTCACATGCGGTCCAAGAACCTCTTTTTCCAGTATTTTGAACATCAGGCCTCCTTTTTTAGTGCCTCTTCCCTGAGTTTGTTCACATACCCCTTTTTCTGGAAACTATACTCAAACTTTGTATGGACATCGTATCTCCCTTCAATAAGGGCAACAACATCCTCAACAAAAACAATCTCTTCATCAGTGGGTATAACAAATACCTTCACTGGTGAGTCTTCTTTTGATACAATGAACTCTTTATTCCTGTTCTTTGCTTTGAGATTTTTTTCTCTGTCAAGATACACCCCCAGGTTTTCCATACCTTTCAGTGCCTCTTCCCTTAGTTCAGGCCACATCTCTCCAACGCCTGCCGTGAACACAATGGCATCAACATGACCAAGCACCGCCATATATGCACCTATGTACTTTTTTATTCTGTAAGCCTCAATCTTCATTGCAAGTAAAGCCCTCTCATCACCCCTTTCAATGGCATCCTCTATATCACGCCTGTCAGTGTATTTTTCAGTAATTCCAAGAACACCGCTCTTCTTGTTGAGTATGGTGATTACCTCCTGTGCAGTTAAGTTCTCCCTTTCAGATATGAATCCAACTATTGCAGGGTCAATGTCACCTGAACGTGTTCCCATAACAACCCCTTCAAGGGGCGTGAAACCCATTGAGGTATCAACTGAAACACCCTTTCTGATGGCTGTGATGCTTGCTCCATTCCCTATGTGGCAGGTTATAAGATTCACCTCGTCAGGCCTTTTATTGAGAAGCACAGCAGCACGCCGGGATACATACAGGTGGCTTGTTCCGTGAAAACCATATCTCCTCACCCTGTATTCCCTGTACCATCTGTATGGGACTGCATAGATATACGCATGCTCTGGCATTGTTTGATGAAAGGCCGTGTCCATTACTGCTATGTGGGGGATGTCAGGGAGGATTTCCATTGCCGCCTCAATCCCCATAACATTGGGGGGATTGTGAAGTGGGGCAAGGTCGTAGAGTTCCTTGAATTTATCAAGCACCTTCTGGTCAATGATCACGGATTTTGTAAAGGCCTCACCCCCATGAACGACCCTGTGTCCCACAGCAGATATTCCCTTTATGTCCCTCAAAACACCATACTCCTTATGGGTGAGCACTTCAAGTATAAGGTTTATGGCCTCTTTGTGTGTAGGGCATTCCCTTTCAATCTTCACCTTTTCTTTTTTGTAAACCTCGTGCTTGATGAATGAACCACCTATTGTAACCCTCTCAACAATGCCCCTTGCAATGGGCATCCTCTCGTCCCAGTCATACAGCATATATTTTACAGATGAACTTCCACAATTAAGGGTGAGTATTATCTTTCCCATGCCTCCTCCCCGAAAAAGAAATGTATTTCCTTTTTTGCGTGTTCTGGATTATCCGAACCATGAACCGTGTTCCTTGTTACATCAAGCCCGTACATTCTCCTGATTGTTCCGGGTTCAGCCTCATTGGGGTCAGTCCTTCCCATAATTTTTCTAAGTTTGCTCACTGCATTCTTTCCCTTCAGCCTTACGACAACAACAGGTCCAGAAACCATAAAGTTTATAAGCCTCTCAAAGAAGGATTTACCCTTATGCACACTGTAAAACTCCTCTGCCTTTTCCCTTGAGAGTTTTAACATTTTTATGTTAACGATTTGAAGACCATTTGACTCAACAATCCTTAAAACCTCTCCAACGAGGTTTCTCTGAACTCCATCGGGTTTAATAATCAAAAGTGTCTCTTCCATTATTTTGAGAATATTATGAATGAGAATTTTGTCAAGTTAGATTGTGAAAAAAATATCATAGAATGAAAAAATCACCCACACCCTGGGACTAAGGTTGACAGTTTGGCATTTTTCACGAGAGTGGAATAGTAAATGAAACCCCTATCTAACAGGCCTACAAGAAAAAAATAAGGGTTGACAGAGGATATAATTAACATATATTTTACTAAACCGATAGGGAAAGTAAGAAAGGGGGTGTTTATGAGGATATCAACAAGGGCAAGGTATGGGTTGCGGTTTCTAATAGAACTTGCAAGGCATCCCGGTGAGGTTTTGCCGTTGAAATACATTGCAGAGAACCAGAAAATACCAAGAAGGTATCTTGAACAGATTGCCTCCCGTCTCCATTCAGAGAAGTTTGTCAGAAGTTACAGGGGTCCTGATGGTGGATATATGCTCAGGCTACCACCCGAGGAGGTAAATCTCCTTGATATACTTGAGGCACTTGGAGATTCACCAGTTATCATTGACTGTATTGATGCAAAGGGCATATGTGATTTTTCATCAAAGTGTGCTGCAAGGAAGGTCTGGAAGGAGATGAGGGATTGTATTGCAAAACATTTGAAGTCAATCACCCTTGCAGATATTGTGAATCAGGGAGGAAATGAAACTGATTGACACTGTTTGCAGTATGGAAGTGGATACAACTGGTTTCCGAGAGGATAAAGTAGGAATCCGTTGAGGTAGGTGCCAGAAGTGCAATGACCTTAATTTTTTCAAAAAAATCTAACTTGACTTTTTTGCAAAACTGGGTAATCATATACAGACAGAGAGGGGCAGTAGCTCAGCTGGAAGAGCGGTGCGTTCGCAACGCACAGGTCGGCGGTTCAAGTCCGCTCTGCTCCAGTGAAAGGAGAAAAGAAGCCTTGACAAAGGCCTCTTTTATATATATTTTTGTGCTTGTAGCTGGCGTAACTCAGGGGTAGAGTAGCTGATTTGTAATCAGCCTGTCGGGGGTTCGAATCCCTCCGCCAGCTTTAAGAAAAGAAAATAAAGATGGACCTGAGAACCGGGGAGG
>JAGGTX010000227.1 GCA_021163525.1 Caldifarciminota bacterium | reverse complement strand
CCCATGGCAACTGCAATCTCTGCTGTTTCAAGTATCTCCTCTCTGGTTGCACCAACCTCTATACAGATCTTTGTGTGGAGGAAGATACAGGGTTTACAATGCTGCACAAGCACAATGGCAAGTGCAATAAGCTCCCTGTACTTGAGGGGGAGAGCCTCCCCCTCCTTTGACTTTCTCCACATATCCATGAAGGCCTTAGCAAACTCGGGCCTCTCCTTCCTGAACTTCATAAGGCCAAAGTTTATTCCCCTCTGCTCTTCATCAATGTTATAGGCAGTATCCTCTGCAATCTCCTTTGGTTTCTTATCCATTGCTGAACGCCTCCATCAATGCCCTGGGTTTTATCCTGTTAAGTTTCAATCCCATCTCTTCAGAAGAAAATCCCATGGCAAGACCAAGTATCTGTGTGTAGTAAAGAACGGGTATTCCATACTCCTTCTCGTATATCTTTTCAATCTTCTTCTGGTTACCTTCATACATAATGGAACAGAATGGGCATATGGAAATCATTCCATCTGCATTCTTCTCCTTAACAATGCCAAGTTTCTTATTGGATAGTGCAAGGGCAACATCTTCCTTTATTCCAAGTATACCACCCCCACAGCAGAGTTGCTTTTCTGGATAGTCCACTGCCTCTGCTCCTGTTACCTCAACAAGCCTGTCAAGTGATACAGGATACTGGGGGTCATCAAACTCTGCATAAACACTGGATGGCCTTATAAAATGACAACCATAGTGGGCTGCAAACCTGTAACCCTCAAGTGGTCTGGTTATATGCTCTTTCAGTTTGTCCAGTCCATAATCCTCATAGAGAACACGGGCGAAGTGCTTCACATTAACCGTTCCTTTATACTCAAGCCCAAACTTTGAAAGTTCCCTGTTCACCTCTTCAAGGAATTCAGGGTGTTCCTTCAATTCCTCATTTGCCTCAATCATTGTGACACTGCAGGCATTACAGAGTGTGGTGATGTTGAGCCCCTGCTTTTCAGCAAGTGCAAGGTTAATTGCACTCATAACAAGATGTCCTCTGAAATTGACAGACTTAATTGGATAGCCACAACACCTGAACTCAGGAATGTCCACGAGTTCTATCCCTAATTTTTCAGCAACCCTCCTTGCAGATAGTTCATAATTCTGTGCCCTGACGGGAACAGTACAACCCAGGAAAAATGCGTATTTCATTCCTCACCCCCCTTCAAAAGCCCTGAAACATAATCATCAATCACCTGAACAAACTCCTTCTTCGTTTCTGTATCAAGGGCTGGAAGCCCTATCTTCTGCCTCTTCTTGTTTTCAAACTCTCCCACCTCATACAACCTTGAAAAGTTCTTTAATGCCTCCACCTGTGCAGTGTATGATGGATGGATAAAACCCTCTTTCACTGCAACATTCTTTATTGCATTCATGAGGTCTGTTATCTTCACATCCTGTGGACACCGCTCCTGGCACATATAACATGCAGTGCAGAGCCAGACAAACTCACTCTCAATAACCTCTTTCTTCATACCCAGCAGGGTCATTCGGATAATCTTTCTGGGGTTGAACCTCTCGTCAATCTCCCTTACAGGGCAACTGGCAGTGCATGTTCCACATGCAAAACACCTTGAGAGATACTCACCACCAGGCTCTCTCATCACCTGGTACTTAAAATCTCTGTCAAGGTCCTTAACATTTATGGCCATTTCTCCTCCTAAACCAAATCCATTACCGAGAACATTTCTCTATATCCCATCTCTTTCATATCAGCAGCACCTGAGGGGCATATTCCAACACATGTTCCACAGCCCTGACAAATATGGGGATAAACAACAGCAACCTTTCTCTCCTCATCCAGATACCTTGCATCGTATGGACAGACATCTATGCAGAAACCACAACCTGCACACGTCCTCTCTTTTGTGTATGAAATCCGCCTCTTTGACACAATCCTCTCCTTTTTGAGGACCCCGATTATCTGGGACGCAACACCCCTTGCCTGCGCAATGGATTCGGGAATGTCCCGTGGAGAGTGTGCAAGACCAGCAGTGTATATTCCAGGCCTTGGTGTTTCAAGTGGCTTAAATTTCACATTGGCCTCTTTTACAAAACCCTCCTCGGTGAGTTCAATCCCGATATCCTTCAAAACATCGTTGTCCGGCACAATACCTGTTGAAAGAACCACATAATCTGCATCAATGGCAACCTCTTCCCTTAAAACTGTATCGTATATCTTAATCCTCAAGCCATTCTCTGTTTCTACTACGGGTTCATTCCCCTTTGTAAATCTGAGGAATATTACGCCCTTCTCCCTCGCCCTGGTGTAAAAGACCTCCTTCTTCCCATAGGTCATAATATCCCTGTAGAGGATGAAGACATCTGCATCCGGAAACTTCTCCTTCACCCTCAGGGCATTCCTTATTGCAGAAGTACAGCAAACCCTTGAACACCATGGATGTTCATCATTCCTTGAACCAACACATTGTATCATCACAATGGTCTTTGATTTCAGGTCTTCTTTTTCAATCACATCTTCAAAATCCATCTGGGAGATAACCCTCTCACTCCTGCCAAATCCGTATTCACCATTCTCTGGTCTGTACTCCCTCCCACCTGTGGCGATGAGAACTGCGCCAAACCTCTCCTCTGCTCCTGAAATCCTGACAGTGAAATTACCAAGTGAGCCCTTTATCCCCTGAATATTCTCACCTGTCCTGACTTCTATATGCTCATGGGATTTAACCCTTTCAATGAGACTTTGAAGGAAATTCTGGACATCTTCACCTGTAAGCAGTTTTTTAATCCTGTTTGCATTTCCACCAAGTTGCTCCCTCTTTTCCACAAGAACCACATCCATTCCTGCATCTGCAAGTTCCAGTGATGCAACCATCCCTGTTATCCCTCCACCAACAACAAGCACTTTCTTTGCTGGCTCAAAATCCTCGGAAGGTGTGTACATCCTGTTTTCAAGCATCCTGAAGGCAGCATCCACCCTGAAATTGAGGCCATTTTCATCAGAACCACCCCACAACCCTCCCTCTCTTATGTCTGCAACCTCATAGTTTATTCCTGAATCCATAAAAACAGGGTCAAGGAATGAAGGGGCACATGCTGCAAAAACAACCCTGTCAAGTTTATTCTCTCTTATCCATTGAAGAACTGGTTCCCTGTTCATGCAGAGGTCACTAACCTTCAGTACAGGTATTCCTTTACTTCCAAGCCTCTCTTCCAGCCCGGAAACATCCATTGTTCCACCACAATCACAGAGAACAACACCTATGCTGGGTTCTTCAAACACCTCTGGCTCATTCCTGAACATGCTCCTCGGGGTTAAATCCTTCACAACTTCAAGGGCAGCAGAGTGGGCCTCTATCACTGCATCTGCGATGTCCTTTGGTCCTCCTGAACTGCCAGCAACAAGTATCCCATTCCTTGTCTTCACATTCACAAATGGATCTGTAACTGGATAACCAAGTTCGTCCCTCTCAACGATTGAATCCTTTGAGGGTTTCTGACCTGTTGCAAGAACAACCATATCAAACACATCGGTTATAAACATGCCATTCTCATCCTCATACTTCAAAATCAGATTGCCGTTTTCATCCTCCTCAATACCTGCGACCCTCTGTGGAATAAATTTACCATCTGTTTCAAGGAAGTATCTGTAGTATCCCTTTCCAAATGCCCTGATATCCATATAGAACATAACTGCCTCAACATCTGGATGAAATCTCTTGAGCAGGTGCATCTCCTTCAATGCATACATACAGCAGGTATATGAACACAGGGGATTTCTTATGTCCCTTGAGCCCACACACTGAAGGAATGCAATCCTCTCTGGTTTCTTCCCATCAGAAGGCCTTTTCAATTCCCCAAGTGTGGGACCGAAAAATGAGAGTAGCCTTTCAAATTCAAGACCTGTGAGGACATTTTTGAATCTCTTATACCCGTATTCCTTTATCAATGATGGGTCAACTTCCTCAAACCCTGTTGTGGTGATTATCCTGTCAACCTCGATCACCTCTTCACTTTCAACCATGTTAAGGTCAATTGCATCTGTGGGACAGACCTTTACACATTCACCGCATTTTGTGCATGCCTCCCAATCTATGGCATAACTCCTGGGAAATGGCATTGGATACTCTGTATATATTGCCTTTCTCTTCCCGAACCTGTTGAAACTATCCTCTGTTTCAACAGGGCACACATCCTCACATTTTCTGCAGGATATGCACTTTTCTATAACAACCCCTCTTGGTTTTCTCCTCAATTTCACTGTGTATGGGCCATCACCCTCTATGGAGACAACCTCTGTTCCCGTCCTTACCTCAATGCCTGGATGGGTGAACACCCTCCTTATACAGTACTGGGCAACCCCATCACCTGTAAAGGGATAAACCTGACAGAAACCACAGGCATCGTTTGGAAACTGCCTGTCAAGTGAAGCAAGGGTTCCAGTGGCAAAGTGTTCTTTCTCAATGAGGACAACATTACCTCCTGCCTCGGCAATGTCAAGACTTGCTGTGATACCTGCTATTCCTGAACCAATAACAAGGGTTTTCATTTATCCTCCTCAGTATTCCTTTGGTAATTTGTTCAACTGGTCAAGGCTGAAAACAGGACCATCCTTACAAACATAGTACTTCCCTATGTTGCATCTACCACACTTACCAATACCACACTTCATCCTTCTCTCAAGGGATGTGAAAACAGTCTCTGGTTTGAAACCAAGTTTCTCTATAACGGGCAGTGTGAATTTTATCATTGCTGGAGGTCCACACATCACAAGATAGGCATTCTCCGGGGATGGAGATGCCTGTTCAAGCACCTGAGGAACAAATCCCACATATCCCTCCCATCCTTCAACAGGTTTATCAATGGTTATATACATATCCATTTCACCCGATTTTTTCCATTCATCTAACTCGTCCCTGTACAGGAGGAGGTCGGGCCTCCTTGCCCCATAAACAAGGGTGATTTTACCAAACCTCTCCCTGTTTTTCAAGAGGTATTTTATCAGTGACCTCAATGTTGTAAAGGCAAAACCACCACTCACTATCACAATGTTCTTACCCTCAAACAGGTCAACAGGATACCAGTTACCAAGCGGGCCTCTCACACCAACCACATCACCCTCCTCAAGTTGATGGATGGCCGTGGTAACAACTCCGGCCCTGTTTATGGTGAATCTCAGGATACCCTCCCACGGAACAGAGGCTATTCCAAAAGGTGCTTCACCCTTACCAAGGATTGAAATCTCGCAAAATTGACCTGGCATAAAATCAAAAATCTCACCTTCTACTGGCTCAAGGTCTATGGTCTTTAAACTCCTGTCATCTGATTCAAACCTCGCCATCTTCACCCTCATGGGAACGGGGACATATGGATTATCCATTATAACCTCCTGCTTCCCTGATAACCTCTCTTATATCAAAGTTCACGGGACAGTAGGTAACACACCTTCCACATCCAACACATCCATACTGATTGTAAAGTGAAGGGTAATAGGCAAACTTATGCATAATCCTCTGCCTCACTCTCCTGTATTCCTCATATCTTGGGTTATGTCCCGATGTTTCCTGTGTATAGATTTTGAACATACAGGAATCCCACACCCTCACCCTCTTACCACCATTGAGTCTGTTCCTGTCCTGTATATCAAAACAATAACATGTAGGGCAAAGGAATGTGCATGTTCCACAGGTTATACACCTCTGTGTTATTTTTTTGAAAAAGTCTGTTTCCCTAATCTGTTCCAGTTTCTCAGGGATTCCCTGTATCTCTATCCTCTTAATCTTTGACTCTGCCTTCTCCTTCAGTTCCTTGTAATCCTCTTCTGAATCTGTGAATCCGAACAAATCAAGGATATTCTCATCACCCTCTCCAAGGAAGTAATCACCCATATCAACAAGCATCAGGTCAGCATCACCCTTTGTGAATGGACCGTATCCAAAGGATGTACAGAAGCAGGTTTCAAGGGGTTCATTACAGGCAATGGATATAATTATCGTGTTTTTTCTCCTGTTAATATAATATGGGTCTGGAAACTTTTCTGTATTAAAGACGAGGTCAAGGAGGCTTAATGCCCTCACCTCACATGGCCTCATCCCGAAGACTATATACTTGTCATTAACATCCTTGACTTTTATATTCTCCCTCTCATCCCACCTGAAGAGTTCCTCCTCCTGGGGAAGGAAGTGCGCCTTTGGAGACATCTTTGTGAGAAGACCATCAAACCTTATCTCTGATACATCCTCAATATACCTGTATCTGTCACCAAAGGGTGCAAAAACCCGGTATTCACCAATCAGGTCATTCAATTTTTCATAAAACTTATTTTTCTCTATCCTCTTCATAATATAAAGTCCTCTCTGTCTTCAGGGTTGAATGTTCCAAGCACAGGTTTCTCATCCAGGCTCACACCCGGCTCATAGCCAAAAATCTCCTTCACATCCTTCGCCATCTTCCTGTTCAATACCATAAGGGGCAATTCCATGGGGCAGGCCCTCTCACAGGCACCGCATTCAACACACCTTCCAGCAAGATGGAATGCCCTTCCAAGATTCCAGAATCCAAGGTCCGATGGATGGATACCTCCTTCAACCCATTCTGGTCTGTTTTCGTCCACAAAGCAGAATTCACAGAAACACATGGGGCATGCCTCCCTGCATGCATAACACCTTATACACCTTGAGAACTCCCTCTGAAACCACTCCCACCTCTCATCACTGGACATCTTCTCAATCGTTCCAACATCAGAATAATCCCTTGTCCGTGGACTTACCTCTTCACCAACAAGTTCATCGTAAAGAACAGGTGTTGGGTACTGGCAAGTCTTACAGTTCATAAACAGATAATCATCAGAAGGTTCTAATTTTCCATCCCTCAGCATCTTCCGCCTGTCATACATACCTGTGCATGGAACACCAATAATGTAAACATCCTCCCTGTTCAACTGCCCCTCAACAATGAGATTCACAATAGCCCTTGAATCACATCCCTTTGCAACAATACCAACCTTCCTTCCCTTATATCTTCTAAGATATGTAGCAAGATTGTTCTCACAGAATCCATCCCAGATGAGTTTTTCAACATCTTCAGGTTTTTCAATGAACACAGGTCTGGATTTAAGTGGAATGGTTCCCTTCTCAAAACCAATAACCAGTTCAACCTCACCATTCTCAAGTATTCTTCTTGCTATCTCTCTGATTTTTTCAGTCATTGAGATACCTCTCTTTTACCAGTTTATTAATAGGCCCTGCCTTCTTAACCCTTTCAGTAACCTTCTTTGCCGTCTCCGCAAACTTACCTGCCTCAGATGCACTGACCCATGAGAAATTCAATCTCTCACCTTCAATACCTGCAAACTCAAGGAGATTTTTTATCAAATAGAACCTGCGTCTTGCATAGTAGTTACCTGTTTGATAATGGCAATCACCTGGGTGGCATCCTGAAACCCATACACCATCAACACCCTCGTATAT
>JAGGTX010000114.1 GCA_021163525.1 Caldifarciminota bacterium | reverse complement strand
TATCACTGCATCTGGATAAACCGTACAGAGCAAGAGCAACAAGAGTTTTACCATCCTTTATATCACCCCTCTTTATTGCCTCAATTGCCTCTTCAAATGTCATGTATAAAACCTCAATGTTTTCTTCAAGGTCAGGTTCACCCTTTGCAGGTTCAAGTTCTGTTGCTATGTATATGTACATCCTTTCGGTAACAAACCCCGGGGTGGAGTAGTAGTTAATCACCTCTTCAAGTTTTCCAGCCCTATACCCAATTTCCTCAACAAGTTCCCTTTGCATGGTCTGGACAGGGTCCTCCCCGAGCTCAATTGTTCCTGCTGGAATCTCTATTAAATACTCCTTCACAGGATACCTGTACTGTTTAACAAGGACAATCCTACCATCTGGAAGCACAGGAATCGCTGCCACAGCACCTCTGTGTTCAACATACTCCCTGGTTGTCTCCCTGCCACTTTGAAGCCTGACCCTGTCCACATTCAGGTTGATTATTCTGCCCGTGTAAACCCTCACATGTTCAATGCACTCTTCCATACATTCCTCCTGATGGTTATACATTCAGTTATACCCAGTACGGGATGGGATTCAAATCCCATGTCTATGATTAGACCATGTGCCTTTATCCCAAAGCCAAAACCTGGAACAAATGGTGATGTTCTGAATCCCAATCTCAGAATCAGAGGATTCATGTCTACCTGCATTCCCCAGCCAGCATCAATACCACCCTGGAGCAGGGTCAATCTGAAACCCGTGGAAAACATTCTATCATAATACTTAATGTATACCTCTTCCTCTGGATAAAACTCTCCTCCACCAATTCCTGCAACTGCATTCCTCAGGGTGAATCCTCCTGTATAGGACATGAACCTGTACTCTATTCCAAGATTCACTCTAAAACCAAGATCAAACCGGTCAGACCATCTGTCCATAAGAAGGTGCGTTGACACCTTAAAAGATAGGTCCTCAATGGGAAGTTCAAACTCTGGATAAAAGGTGTATTCCCTGTATCCTCCAGCATAAAGATAGGTGAAGACCATCCTTATTGGCCAGTCCGTCTTTATCATCATTCCATTCAGGTCGCTCAATGAATAATACCTGACACAGGTTATGGATACTCCCTCACTCTTTGAAGGAATAAGCCCCATCCCCATGGACGAGGCTGTGTAAATGGGAAGGAACAAGGAAAAGATTATAAAAATCATCTCATTGATACAAACCGTATCTCGGTGTATTCCTCTATTGCAAATGGAGGACCTTCCCTGCCCATTCCGCTCATCTTCACACCACCATAGGGCATATTGTCCACTCTGAATGTTGGGTAATCATTAATTATCACACTCCCAACCTCACACTCCCTCACCGCCATCAACATGTTTGAGATGCTCGGGGTGTATATACCCACATTCAAACCATACATTGACCTGTTAACTAGCTGGACTGCCTGTTCAAATGTTGAGAATGGCATAATAGAGACCACAGGTGCAAAGACCTCCCTGGACACCACATCCATTTCAAAATTCACATCCGTTAAAACAGTTGGATAGAGGATTGAACCCTCTCTCTTCCCGAGGAGAAGTGGCCTTGCTCCCATTTTAATGGCATCCTTAACCCATTTTTCTGCCCTGATTGCCTCTTCCTCTGTTATCATGGGACCATACAGGACATCAGGGTCCATTGGGTCACCTATTTTAACCTGTTTGGATGCCTCTACAAACATCTCTGAAAATTTATCAAACAGTGATGTATGAACATAGATCCTCTGTATTGATATACACACCTGTCCTGAATTGGCGTATGCACCAATCACTGCCCTGTCAACAACCTCCTCAAGATTCTCAACCCCCTCGTCTATTACAAGTGCTGAATTTGAACCCAGTTCAAGTAGAGTCTTCTTCATTCCTGATATTTTTCTTATTCTTTCACCAACAGGGACGCTGCCTGTAAAACTAATAAGTTTAATATCATCACTGGTTGAGAGTATCTCGCCTGTTTCACTACCAGGTCCAAAAACCAGGTTTATAACACCTTCAGGAACACCTGCATCCACAAGGATATCTGTCAACAATATGGCTGTGAGCGGCGTATATGAAGACGGTTTCCACACGATTGTATCACCCGCTGCAATTGCCGGGGCTATCTTGTGGGCAGGAAGATTCAATGGAAAATTAAAAGGGGTGATGGCAGCAACAGGCCCGAGTGGAACCCTTATGAAGAAACCCATTCTCCCCTCTCCACCAGCAGCAGCATCCACTGGCACAGTCTCACCAGAAAGCTTATCCGCCTCATCCGCGGCAAATGTGAAGGTCTCAATGGCCCTTGAAACCTCACCCCTCGCAAATCTTATTGCCTTTCCGGATTCAAGGGTTATTGTCCTTGCAATAACCTCCCTTTTCTGTTCAAGCCTTTTTGCCACCTCTCTGAGAACCTTTGCCCTTAACATAAGGGGGCCATGTCTGAAATCATCAAATGCCTCTTTTGCACTCTTAATAGCAGAAAGGACATCCTCTCTGGATGCCCTTCCAACCATCCCTATTTTCTCCCCAGTATAAGGATTTATCACATCTATACCCTCTTCTGTATCCCTCCATTCTCCCCTGATAAAAACCTTCTGCCTTACAAATTCTTTATGTAGTTCTTCCATTTTTCCACCCCTTCTCCTGTTTTCACTGAAAGAGGAAAAACAAGAATGTCTTTGTTAATCTTTCTGGCATTCCTAACGATATTCTCAAGACTCACATCCAGGTAGGGAAGAAGGTCTGTTTTGGAGATTACAAGGATCTGTGACCTTCTGAACATCAATGGATACTTAAGGGGTTTATCTTCACCCTCTGTTACACTGAGAACAACCACATTGATATGTGCACCTGTATCAAACTCAGCAGGGCAGACAAGGTTCCCAATATTCTCAACAAGGAGAAAGTCAACCCCTTCAAGGTTCATCTCTCCAATGGCCGTCCTTATCCACGCTGCCTCAAGATGGCAATCACCACCAAAAGGTCCTGTATTTATCTGGTAAATCTCAACACCCTTTTTCTGGAGTTTCTCAGCATCAATGGAGGTTTCAATGTCACCTTCAATTATTGCAAATTTCTTATCCTTAAGTTCATCCATTGTCCTTTCAATCAATGAGGTTTTACCCGAACCAGGGGAGCCCATGATGTTGATGAAGGTTATGCCCTTCCCCTTCAGTTCCTTTCTGAGTTCATATGCCACCTGGTCATTGGCAGCAAACACACTTCTCAGGGTTTTAATCTTCTTCATCCCACCTCCTCATTATTTTATAATGATACACATCTCTACTTATCTGTCAATTTTATCTTTTCTATATACCATTGCAACAAAGGCATAAGAATTATCGGTTTTTATCGCCCTGCAGATCTCCAATAGATTAAAACCCGCCTTCTCCAAAAGTTCATTCACTTCTTCCTCTGAAAACAGTCTGGCATGAGAATAAACAGAGTGACCCGTTTCACCTTTTTTCTGATACTCCCTTCCGACCTTTGATTCCCTGTTGATTATCCCAAGAACTATATGGCCATCTGATACAAGCACCCTTTTCACTTCATTAAGCACCTTTTCTGGATTGGACACAAAACAGAGGGTGGTGTTCAAAAGAACAAGGTCAAAAGAATTGGGTTTGAACGGAAGTTGCTCACCCTTTCCACAGATGGAGACAATTCCCCTGCTTTTTGCCATCCTGAGGAGTTCCATGGAAGGGTCAATCCCGATGGGGATCCCCATTTCTACAGAAAACCTCCCCGAGCCAAGCCCGATTTCAATTCCCCTTGAGAACTCCGGGAAAATTGAATTGAGACACCTCACCTCCTCAAGGAAGATCTCCCTTCCATCTTCATCAAACCACCTGTCAAACCTTTCTGCAATACTATCAAAAACAGCCATCTTTTAAGGGGAAAAGCCCCTGTCCCATTAAGCCTCTAATGGGCCAGAAACAGGTGCATAGGCCTATATCTCCCTGTAAGCCGTTCACACCTCATGATGCTTGTTTTCTTTTCCAGTTGTTCCTTTATCATATCCTATAGTCTCCTTCCTATGATTCAAGGAATGCCCTGAAACCCTTGTAAGCCTGATAAACATCTATTTTGCTTGATATTTCAAATGGGGAGTGCATGGCAAGGAGTGGAACTCCAGAATCTATTGTATCAATCCCGAACTCTGCAATAAAGCGTGCCACGGTCCCTCCACCACCCTCATCAACCTTGCCCAGTTCACCTGTCTGCCACAAAACATTATTTTCATTAAATATCCTTCTTATTTCATAAACCAGTTCTGCATGGGCATCGTTTGTCCCGCCCTTTCCCCTGTGACCTGTGTACTTTGTCAAAACAAGACCATAACCAAGCCTTGCAGCATTGGTGGTGTCATGGACTTCAGGAAACAGAGGGTTAACCCCTGCATTAACATCGGCAGAAAGGCATACAGAGGCATTCAGGGTCTTTCTTATGTTTTTATAGGTTGGTTCAATCCCCAGTTCATCAAGCACCTCTATTACAATATCCTCAATAATCCGTGAGGTGGCACCAGTATTACCTGTGCTTCCTATTTCCTCCTTGTCATACAGTATGACAACTGGCGTTCTCTTACCACCACCCATGCTTGCAATGGCCTTCAATGCTGTGAATGAACATACTCTGTCATCCTGACCATAGGCACCGATCAAAGAACCATCAAGCCCAACCTCGCATGCATTCCACGCAGGGACAAGCTGGAGTTCACTGCTTATCAGGTCCTCCTCTTCAATTCCGTATTTCTTCTTCAACAGGTCAAGGATAAACTTTTTAAATCTGTTTTCCTTCACCTTTGCTGGTTTTGAACCTGCAATACAGTCAAGATTCTCTCCCTCAATGAATTCTGTGGCCTTCTTCTCCATCTGTTTTCCTGAGAGATGTGGGAGGAGGTCTGGTATGGTGAAAACAGGTTCTTTTTCATTTTCACCCATCTTTATCTCAACCTTCGTTCCATCTTTTTTGATTACAACACCATGGAGTGCAAGAGGTATGGAAAGCCACTGGTATTTCTTTATTCCGCCATAGTAATGTGTGTTGAAGAGAACAAAATTCTCTTTTTCTAAAACAGGCTGAGGTTTCAGGTCAATCCTGGGTGCATCCACATGTGTGGCAATGATCCTGAGTCCTTCTTCAACAGGATTACCCTGGGGTCTGAAGACTCCAAGGGTCTTTCCATGAAACACACTGTATGAGAGACCCCATTGTTCTGCAATCTCCATTGATGCCCGAACAAACTCTCTTTCAGTTTTATTCTCTGACATAAATTCCATGTACTCCTCAGCGAACTTCTCAACCTCGGATAGTTCCTTCTCCGACATAACTTCCCATCCACTCTTTTTATCCATATATCCTCCTTTCCATAAGGTATTCAATCACTGCAAGTAAAACAAACAACACAAGGAAAAAGGTTGTCCCATCGTACCTTCTCTTTTCAGAGAATATTAACCCCATTTCTCTTTTATTCAAGGGCTCAAGGTTGTATTCCTCCTCAGTTGGATTTATTCCATACAGGTAGGTTATACCCTTCTTCTTTACAAGGTAAAAGCCCACCTCTTTAAAAACAAACTTTTCATCCTTCCCAATCCTGAAAATCTTCTTTTCGGGTGTTGTTATAACTGCTGGGCCACTCACAAAAAAATCTGGGCAGGTCTTAATGGCCAACTCCCTGTTTATATTCTCTATGAGGAAGTTAAGAAAGGGTATAAAATATGTGTGGAGCAATAACTCTTCTGTCTGTATGGAGAATGGGAGCAATATAAATCTATCCTTCAACACAACAGCAGGGTCTCCATTTGTGAACCTGAGCAAAACCTCTCCTCCATTTATCAAAAATCTGTAAGGAACAGGTTCTGTTAACTGTATTCCGTTGATTTCAAAAAGGCCGTATCTTTGAGGGATTTTTTCTATCCGAACCCCACCAATCCTTGTTTCATTGTTAACAGAGATAATCCCTCCACTATAATAGAGTGAAAGATAATCAAGGTTTCCATTAACACCGTCCAGTATGAAAATGTTTTTTTCTGGAACATAACCAGGTTTTGGACTCCATGTATATTCCAGACCCATTGCCTCCAGTGCAGATTCAAGTATATCTGGTACACCCTGTGTAAATATGGCTATACGCTCTCTTCCAGAAACAGACACAGGAAGATAGTACACATTGTCAAATGGAATACTGTCTTCAGGAAGGGTTATCTCTACCATGTGGAGCCCGGGTGAGAGAGGAAATTCAAAAGATACCTGTTTTTCACCAAAAATCTTCACCCTTTTTCTCCATTTTTTACCATCAATATCAAAATCAATAAAACTCTCCACTGGTGGACCTTTTCTTCTCAACACACAGGTTATAATAACCTTTCTATCCGGTTTCACTGCGTAGGTGGCCCCGGTTATTCCCGAATTTGACTTAACCACTGGTAAAGGTTCAGGGATTATCATCGGGTAAGATTTACCCGCCTTTATAATCCCCTTGAAACTTATTCTCTGCATATCACTTATCAGCCTTCCATACCTGTATCTCTCAAAGGTTTTCATCATATCAGCAACACCCTTCCTTGAGACTGCAGGTATTCCATCCTCATTTATTCTTCCCATGGTTGAAAGCGATGTATCAACAATTTTTCTTCCAGAATTCTGAATAAAGAATGGAAAAGGAATTGTTTTCATTACAAGTGCCATTACCAGGGATGCAATCATTCCCATTCTCACAAGCATAAGGAGGGGTTCTCTCAATCTGAGATAGTTTCTTAAAATTCCACTCCGCCTCACGATAAAAGAAAGGGAGGAGAATTGAACTTCCCTTACCCGTTTCCTTGAAATCAGGTGGATTATTACAGGTATGATTATCCCTGAAAGGAATAGAATATACTCTGGATAAATCATCTTTTATCCCTCAATATCAATTTCATCAGCACCTGGTCGTATGGTGTATTCGTGGTAACCGTGTAAAAGAACGTCCTTGCATTGCCGGCCCTGAGCCTCAATTCATCAAGGAATCTGTTGAATGCCCTTTTATAATAACCCCGTATGGCTGTAGGATTCACAAGGAGTTTAGAACCTGTCTCAAGGTCCCTTAAATAAACCGTACTCCTTATTGAAAGTTCAATCTCATCTGGATGTAAAACCTGAAGAAGTATAATCTCGTTCTTTGCCCTGACAAACCCTCTTATAGGCTTGAAAAATCTCTCTGGTGCGTCCAGAAAATCGGATACAATGATTATCAAACTCCTCTTCTTGATGAGCCTGGAGAATGAATCAAGAACCTGCATTATATCAGTCTCTCCACCCGTTTTTACTTTTTCAAGTTCAGATACAAGCCTGTGGATATAATCCCTCCTGGCAACTGGAGGGAGGAAGGACAGAAGTCCAACATTAAAAGGGACAAGCCCCACTGCATCATTCTGGTCAAGTAGAAGATACGAGAGGGAGGCTATTAGAACCTTTGAATAATCAGCCTTTGAAACAGGTTTACCATAACCCATTGAATTGCTTACATCAAGAAGGAAATAAACCCTCATGTTCGTTTCTTCGTGAAACTTCTTTAAGTACAACCTCTCTGTTCTACCATACACCTTCCAGTCAACAAGATGGAGAGAATCACCAGGGCTGTATGGTTGATGTTCAGAGAATTCCAGTGACTGACCGTGGTGAGGAGAAAAGTGTAGACCTGAGAGAAAACCCTCCACAACAACACGGGCCTTCATTTCAAGCCCTGAAAGCCTTGTTATGACAACAGGGTCAAGATATTTTTTGGTTGAGGGAGAATGGGTCTCCCCCTTATCCATATATCACAAAGATGTGACGCTTCTTTCCTGGGTCTAAGTAAAACAGAGGATTACCGCTTTTGTTAAAACCAATCACCCCGTAGTGTTTCACCAGTGTATCGCCTATGGGTATGAAAAACCCAACACCAATGCTACCGGGTGTACCCTTCTGCTGAGAATTTACCCCTCCAGGGGAATCATCCTTATAGTCCTGTGGAACATCATACTTGAATGTATGGACTTCTGTTTTCAGGATTTCATTGCCTGTTAAAGGATTTATTATGCCACCCTCTTCATCAAGATACGGCCAGAAATCATCAACACTCTTTGGATAAACACCTATATGGTCTGCAATGTAATGCTCAATTGCTGCCTTAACTGTGTATGCATTTGCCTTTATCTGAGCCTCTATTGTTTGATTCCTGTATCTAACAAACTGGGGCTGCACAAGAATATAAATCAGGACACAGATCGCTATAATTATCAACACATCCAGTATCCTTACCACGGCAACCTTCTTCATTCTTACCTCCTTTTTTTTCTGGTAGTTTAAGCCATAATCAGTTAATGTCAAGTAATAGAGTGTAAAGTTCTCAAAAGCTACTCACTTTAAGTTTCTACCTCAAAGAAAGGTACTCTCCAAGGGCTTCCTTCCAGTGTTTCATTATATTTATTCCTTTTTCTTTAAGGACAGCATTCTCCAGAACAGAGTATGAAGGCCTTTTAATCTCTCTGTCAGGGTCGGTTTTCCGAGGAAAGACTCTGGCATTCACGCCAGAAATATCAAAGATTGCCCTTGCAAATTCATACCAGTTTGTTTCACCTTCATTGGTGCAATGAATGATTCCCTGGATATGATTCTTCACTATTATTTTCATCTGTCTTGCAACATCAAGGGTGAATGTAGGTGTAATAAACTGGTCATCCACAACCTTTATATCTTTACCCTGCTCAGCAAGATAAATCATGGTCTCAACAAAATTCCTGCCACCTTTTGCCCTGCATGGATTCAATCCATAGAGACCTGAAACCCTCACAATCGCATAGTCCTCAGAATAGTTCTTTATGTATATCTCCCCAACAAGTTTTGATATACCATATGTATTCAGTGGATTTGGTGTATCAGTCTCAACATAGGGTTTTCCTTTGCTTCCGTCAAAAACATAGTCTGTTGAGATGTGAATGAGGTATGTTCCAAGTTCGTTGCAGAGCATTCCAAGTTCCTTCAGTGCATATCCATTAACCCTGTAAGCAGTATCCCTCTCCTCCTCACACTTTGGAACATTGTGGAATGCTGCCGTGTTAATCAAGACATCTGGTTTTATACCAGAAAGAACCGTTCTCTGGGATTCAGGGTCTCCTATCTCTATATCTTCATGGGTGAGTGGAACAACCTCAAAATCGCCTGAAAGTTCCCTTACAAGGTCAGAACCAAGTTGTCCATTGGCTCCTGTTACTACAATCTTCATTAAAAGATCCTCCCGAGTTTCTTTATGGTTTTTGACATTTCATCCAGCATGGTCATCCATTTGATATTGTAGTAAATCGGGTTGAGGAAGTC
>JAGGTX010000146.1 GCA_021163525.1 Caldifarciminota bacterium | reverse complement strand
TTATTCACGGTTATATTTGCCCTATCAAGTGCCTCCTCTGCCTGCTTTCCAGTTATACCCTTGCTCTTCACATCTACAAGGAGAAGGTGTGTATCTGTTCCACCTGCAACCAGCCTCCATCCGAGTGACTTAAACTCCTCTTCCATTGCCTTTGCATTCTTCACAATCTGTTTCTGATACTCCTTGAATTCATCAGTCATCGCCTCCTTGAATGCCACTGCCTTTGCAGCAATGATGTGCATGTGGGGACCACCCTGGAGACCCGGGAAAACTGCCTTATCAATGGCCTTTGCATGCTCCTCCTTGCACAGGATTATTGCACCCCTTGGCCCTCTCAAAGTCTTGTGTGTGGTTGTGGTAACAGCATCAGCAAGTGGAACAGGATTTGGATGGAGCCCTGCAACAACAAGCCCTGCAATGTGTGCAATATCAGCAATAAAATATGCACCTATCTCATCTGCAATCTCCCTGAATTTATCCCAGTGGAGTGTCCTGGGATATGCACTGGCACCTGTCATTATGAGTTTGGGTTTGTGCTCCTTGGCAAGTTCCCTCAGGGCATCATAATTTATGGTCTCTGTGTCCGGGTCAACAGTGTACTGGAATGCATCATAGAGTTTGCCTGTTATACTCACCTTGTATCCATGTGAGAGATGACCACCATGAGAAAGGGCCAGACCAAAGATTTTATCACCGGGTTTGAGGAAGGCAGTATAAACAGCAAGGTTGGCAGGAACACCCGAAAGTGGCTGGACATTTGCATGCTCAGCATTAAATAGTTTCTTTGCCCTTTCTATTGCAAGGGATTCTGCAACATCAACCCATTCACAACCTCCATAGTACCTCTTACCTGGATAACCCTCTGCATACTTATTGGTCATCACACAGCCCATTGCCTCAAGCACAGCGTGAGAAACAAAGTTTTCTGAGGCAATAAGTTCAAGTTTTGAATTCTGCCTCTCTGCCTCTTTGAGTATGGCCTCCCCTATCTCGGGGTCTATATCCCATACATGTTTCATATCACCTCCTGTACTTTTTCATGTTCTCTGTTCCCATCACATATCCCTCAAGTGCCTTTATAACCCAGTCTGCACTGCTTAAAAGATATATGTCTGCACAAACACTATTCACAACTGATTCACTCATTGCCTTCCCTATCAACACATCCAGTTTCCCTGTATCTCCAATCTTTTTTACCTCCTCCTCATGGAGGGCACCATCAACAATAGTATAAACCTTTACATGCCCTGCATCCTGGGCACCCATGAGTTTATATCCAAGTGCATCACACAGAAGTCCTATCTTCATTATTTAAGCATCAGGCCAAGTGGCACAAAAACAGCATAACCAAGAACAAGGAGTATTGGAGCAAGGGTGATTGACCCCATTGCCAGTGTTATGTACCCAACAATGATGGATAGAATCCCTGCTCCAAGAAAGGCATAATTCCTGGTTCCCAGTGAAACATGCTCTATCTCCTCTTCCCTCTTCTTTTTTTTCTTCCCCATAATTCCTCCTATCTTATTCTTTCAAACTTTCCACCACTAATAATGTAAAGTGGAACATTCTGTATATCATCTTCAAGGGATACTGAACCAGCAGTAAGTGAATTTGCCACATCCTCTGGGCTCTTACCCTTTATCATTGCTTCAATCACCTTCACTGCGTCCCTGCCAAGTGCAGTAAGCCTTTTACTTTCATCAACCTGTTTTTCATTCCTATCCCTGTAAAGGAGGCCTGCAAACACTACCCCCTCAAAGTATGCAGCACCTATCTCCTTTATCATCTTTTCAGAGTTCCATCCATCACCACCAAGTATCTGCATCTTCACAGAGAAATACTTTAGTTGTGGAACAAGGGAAAGGAGGTCATCTGAACTTCCAGGAATGAACACCATGTCTGCACCACATTTGTTTATATCCCTGAGCATGCTCCGGAAATTTTTTTCACCAGGGATATACATGCCTTCATACACAATACTTCCACCATTCTTTGTGAAGTAATCCTTGAAAGCCTTTGTTGGTCTCTTACCGTAGTCATTTGCAGGATAAAGAAGTGCTGCCTTTCGGAAACCCAGTGTATTCAGTGCGTATTCAGCAATGGCATAGCCTTCAAGAATGAGTGCCTTATTCAGGGTTAATGCATATGGACCAAAGGAATCAACCAGTGCAGATGTTGCAGTTGGGCTCACCATGGGTGTTGAATTCATATTGCACATAATAGATGCTATGACTGAGGTGTTTGATAAAAGTGGACCAATCACACCACTGTATCCCTTTTCCACAACCTTCTTTATAATTTTGTATGTGAGGGTTGGACTTCCTTTATTGTCAAAATAGATGTAATAAACATCGGGACTCCTGGTCTCCTCAATGCTGTTCCGTATAATGTCGGCAACATCAGCGAGTGAACTTGAAAAGGGCAGGACAACAGCAACCCTGTATTTTTTTCCACTTTCAAGGAATTTTCTAACCTTCACTGTAAGGGGATGTTTGGGATACAGGGAGGAAAGTTTTCTGAATGCACCAAGACCTTTTCTCTCGTCCCCCTCTTTAAGGTAGTTGTTCCCCATTATATAAAGTGCCTCAGGTTTAAGGGCTTCTGGAATCCTCTTAAATTCCCTCTCAAGGATAGAAGGAGAAATCTTCTGCATGAATAGAATGAAGGTGCTTCTATCCCCATACCCAAGTTTATAGGCATTTGAATAATAGATAAGGGCGCTTCTCATCCTGTTAAGTTTCTCATTAACAGAACCAAGATAATAATAGGACTTACCAATAAGGGCCTTATCCTTTGTGCTGATAATAACCAGTTTGAAGGTAGAATCAGCCTTAATCCATTCATCTGCTGAGTAGTATTTAAGAGCGGTTGAGAAAAGTGTTTCGGGTTCCACACCAGGTGGTTTCATTTCAGGCCTTTTAATACAGCCTGATAAAACTATAAAAAGGAAAAGGACACTGGTTCTTTTCATAGTGTGATTTTACTTAATCCCCCCTCAATGTCAACCCTTGAAGAGAAGGATAAAAAATCCCTATTGTTAATGGAGCCTGCTTACGCAGAGGGGAACGGATATAAATTAATAAATTTATCCTCCGTCCCTCTTGAAATATGGGTATTTGTGGTTAATATCAGTTACATGGAAGATGTAAAGATAATAAAGAAGATTGCCACAGGTGGAATGTCCACCATATATCTTGGTGAATGGAAGGGTCAGAGGGTTGTTCTGAAAAAACTGCACCCCCATCTCTCCTCTGATAAAGAATTTGTTGATAGGTTCAAAAGGGAAGCCACCATTCTCAAAGACCTCCATCACAAAAATATTATCAATTTCCTTGACCTTGTGGTAAAGGACGAGGACCTCCTGATGGTGCTTGATTATGTTGAAGGTGTTAACCTTGAGGAACTCATTAACATGAGAAAGTTGCCTCCATCTGTTTGTGTAAACATAGGTATGCAGATATCCGGAGGGATGGCATATGCACACTCAAGGGGAGTAATTCATAGGGACCTTAAGCCAGGGAACATAATAATATCAAAGGATGGGGTTGTTAAGATAATGGATTTTGGCCTTGCTTTCAGGGAAAGGATGAGATTCACAGACCCTGGTGTATATATTGGGACACCTGGTTATATGGCACCAGAAGTAATTTCAAAGGGGGAGTATTCTACAAAGAGTGATGTTTTTTCTTTCGGGGTTTTAATGTATGAGATGCTCATTGGGAAAAATCCATTTGAAGGTAAAACCCCATTTGAAACAATAAACAATATACTTTACACAAATCCATCACCACTCCATAAAAAAATCAGTATTCCACTTGAAATTTCACATTTCATCCAATCCCTTATCTCAAAAAATCCTGAGAAGAGGCCTGAGTTCAATGATGCACTCAGGTTTCTAAAGCAGGTTAACTCCATAGGTAAAAAGGAAATTATTTCTTTCCTTGAAGGTAAACCTGTTAAAGATGAAATAATTATCAGAAAAAAGAAAACAAAAAAATACTATCCTGTCCTTGTTATAATAATCCTTTTAATCCTCTGGCCTGTTTATAAGGTACTGAAGAAGGAGAATCCTCAAAAGGGTTCTGAAATTCCTGTTGCTGTAAAACAGGATACTGTTGTAAATGAAGTCCCGGTGAATCTGGAGTCAACCACAAGGGTTGAGAGGGAAACCACCATTACAGAACCACCTGAAAAGGAGGTTAAACCATCAGGTTATGGCTATGTGAAAATCACTGTGAAACCATGGGGAAAGGTTTACATAGATGGAAAGTATATTGACCAGACACCTATCAATGGAGAGATAAAACTCCAATCAGGAAGACATACAATCAGGGTTGAACACCCCATAACAGGAATTGAAGAAAAATCCATAGATATTCAAAAGGGAGATACAATCTTTGTGCATTTCAACCTACTCCCTGGATACCTGAAGGTGAAGGTAAAACCATGGGGCTATGTTTATGTTGATGGGGAAAAAGTCGGGATTACACCTATGGCACCATTTATGCTGAAACCTGGTAAACACAGAATCACCATAATAAATCCTGAATTCAATGAATGGTCTGGGGTTGTAAACATAACAAAAGGTGATACAATATTTCTGGAGGCTGAACTGAAATGATATTCCTCGTTCTCT